>CAYLVS010000054.1:9024-9402 GCA_964387185.1 uncultured Oscillospiraceae bacterium
CCGGATAAATTCATAGAGCATGGTGATACAGAACTACTGTTTAAGCGTTATGGGCTGGATGTGGATTCCATGACGGAAAGGGTGCGTGACTTTATTGAAAGAAAGGCTTGATACTCTTCTCGTCCGGCTGGGTTATTTTGAATCACGGGAAAAAGCAAAAGCCGCGGTCATGGCCGGATTGGTACATGTGGACAAGCAGCTTTGCGACAAAGCCGGTACGCAGGTGAAAGAAACCGCTCTGATTGTAATCAAACAGGACCTGTGTCCCTACGTTGGAAGGGGAGGCCTAAAACTAGAAAAAGCCCTGATTCAATTCAATCTTAATCTTCAGGGCTTCATTGCCATGGACATAGGTGCATCTACAGGAGGGTTTACAGA
>CAYLVS010000055.1:0-9178 GCA_964387185.1 uncultured Oscillospiraceae bacterium
CCCGAGGAATCGCCCCAATTTCGTATCGGAGGTAGTTTATGGAGCCAATCAAGGCAATCGAAATGAAAGGCATCTGCAAGACCTTTGGATCTGTAAAAGCAAACGAAGATGTGGACCTGACCGTATATAATGGGGAGGTCCATGCTCTGTTGGGAGAGAACGGCGCCGGAAAGAGCACTTTAGTCAACATGCTTTCGGGTATTTATCGGCAGGACTCCGGCACTGTGTCCATTTACGGAAAGGAAGTAAACTTTACTTCTCCAAAGGATCCAATCGAGATGGGCATTGGCATGATTCACCAGCATTTCAAGCTTGTAGATGTGATGACGGCAAGGCAGAACATCGCTTTAGGAAAGAGCAAAGGCCTGTTCACAAAAAACAAACAGCTGACCAAAGAAATCCGGTCAATATCCGATCAATACGGGTTGGATGTGGATCCGGATAAAAAAGTATATAACATGTCCGTAGGTGAAAAGCAGACTTTAGAAATTATTAAAGTTCTCCATCGAGGTGCGAAGATCCTCATCCTGGATGAACCTACCGCCGTTCTCACGCCACAGGAGATCCACAGGCTTTTCCAGATTATCCGAAGCATGCGGGATAATGGTTGCGCAATCGTCATCATCACCCATAAATTAGGGGAGGTCATGGAGATCAGCGACCGCATTACCGTATTACGTAAAGGTAAGACAATCGGCACGGTCAAGACACCAGAGGTTCAAGTACCGGCCCTCATCGAGATGATGGTAGGCAAAAAGGTGGATTTGGCTATTAAAAAAGAAAAGACCGACGAAGAGAAGAAGGTTCTATTAGAGGTGGATAACCTCCACGTCGTGAACAGCGATCAAAAAATTGCTCTGTCAGGAATCAATTTTAACCTTCACGCAGGAGAGATTCTGGGAGTAGCCGGTGTGGCAGGCAGCGGGCAGAAAGAAATCTGCGAAACCATTGCAGGTCTGACGAAAGCCGATAAGGGCCGGATATTCTTTGAAGGTGAAAATATAATCGGTAAAACTCCAAGAGATATCATACGTCTGGGAATTCGCATGGGATTCATTCCTGAGGATCGTTTGGGAATGGGACTGGTTGGAGCTATGGACATCGTTCACAATCTAATCCTAAAGGATTACCAGAATCAGCCCGGCGTTTTTCTCCGCAGGGGACCCAGCGAAGCCAAGGCCAAGTCCATTGTCGAAAGGCTGGATATTCAGACGCCGGGAATTCATTATCCGGTGAAAAAGCTGTCCGGAGGAAACATCCAAAAAGTACTCCTGGGCAGAGAAATCGATTCGAATCCAAAAGTGCTGATTACCGCTTACCCTGTTCGGGGACTGGACATCGGCGCTTCCTATAAAATATATGATTTGCTGAATGAACAGAAGAGGAATGGAGTCGGCGTACTTTTTATCGGCGAGGATTTAGACGTTCTCATGGATTTGTGCGACCGTGTCATGGTCTTCTGCATGGGGAAGGTCACCGGCATCGTAAACCCGGATGAGGTGACAAAAGAACAGATCGGCTTGTTGATGACCGGCGGAAAGGAGGGATTGGCTCATGACCAGATTTAATATTGTAAAGCGAGACGACCTTCCGAAAAAACGCGAATGGTTCATACGGACCTTAGCGATTCTCTTTTCTATCGTCTGCGCCGGCCTGGTAATATGGATTTTAGGCTTTAATCCAATGGAAGTATTCCCCGGCATGGTTAAAGGTGCTCTAGGGACTGAGATTCGTCTGACCCAGACGATTCTGAAGGCCATACCTCTCATCGTTACGTCATTGGGCATTCTGGTCGCATTTAAAATGAATTTCTGGAATATCGGCGGTGAGGGTCAGATTCTCATGGGTGCGCTGGCGGCGGCCTATGTTGCACTGAACATCGAAGGGTTGCCAAGGCTTTTAACCTTGTTGCTCATGATGGTTGCTGCTATGATTGCAGGCGGTATCTGGGCATTTATACCTGCTTTTTTCAAAGCTAGGATGGGTGTAAACGAGACTATATTTACTCTGATGCTCAACTATATTGCTATTAAGTTCGTTACCTACCTTCAGTACGGTCCCTGGAAATCCCCGGAATCCCAAGGCTTTCCCAAGGTAGCGACCTTCTCTGAAAATGCCATCCTCCCTAAGCTTTTCGGCATCCATATCGGTTGGATTATCGCCTTAGTCTTGGTTGTGCTGGTTTACATCTTTATCAATCACACAAAAAAGGGATTCGAGATACGAGTGGTGGGAGAAAGTAAGGAGACGGCCAGATATGCCGGAATGAATATTTCCTCTGTCATCATCGTTGCCATGCTGATTTCAGGTGGACTTTGCGGCCTTACGGGCATGATTCAAGCTTCTGCAGTAGAGAAGACCCTCACAGCCAGCTTGTCCGGCGGTTACGGATTCACTGCCATCATCACCGCATGGTTGGCCAGGCTGAATGCCATTGCCGTGCTCTTTGTCTGCTTTGCTTTTGCCATTCTGCTGCAAGGTGGATCCTATATTCAGGTATCTATGCAGATTCCCGCAGCTGTAGCAGACATGATGCAGGGCATCATCCTGTTCTTTGTACTGGGCAGCGAATTTTTCATTCAATATAAAATCGGCTCTGTAAGCCGAAACACGACACAGAAGGAGGTGGCATAATGGAAGGATTTTTAGCAGCGACTGTAATAGCCGGTATGCCACTGCTCTTTGCCACCACCGGCGAAGTCATCACTGAAAAATCAGGACTTCTCAATCTGGGTGTGGAAGGCCTCATGCTCATGGGTGCCATTATGGGCTTTGTAGCCGGTTATGAGACGGGAAACCCCTGGATGGGACTGTTAGGTGCCATTCTTGCCGGGGCTGTAGGTAGCCTGATTTTTGCTTTTCTGACAATCACGCTCCGGGCAAATCAAGTGGTTACGGGCTTGACCCTGACTATATTCGGTACCGGTTTTGCTAGCTTTATGGGCAAATCCTATGTTGGCCTTGTGGTTCCTCAGACGATCAAGGACTTCTTCGTGAAAATCCATGTTCCTCTGCTTGGAGATATTCCCTTTATCGGACCGGTCTTCTTCCGCCACGATGTGTTCGTTTACTTTGGCTATTTCCTGGTTGTAGCAGTGGCGCTCTATTTTTACCGGACAAAGAGGGGGTTGAACCTGAAGGCAGTGGGAGAGAGCGCAGCCTCAGCAGATGCTTCCGGTGTAAGCGTTATGATGTATAAGTACTTACACACTTGCCTCGGAGGAGCGTTATGCGGACTGGGTGGGGCTTATATGTCCATGGTCATGATGTCCGTCTGGGTGGAAAATGTGGTTGCAGGAAGAGGATGGATCGCGGTGGCACTGGTCATCTTCGCATCCTGGAATCCGATCAAGGCTTTTATTGGGGCATTCCTTTTTGGAGGACTCTCCATTTTAGGTTTTCGGCTCCAGAGCATGGGAATTCACATATCCCAGTATTGGGTAGATATGTTGCCCTATGCGGCGACTATCGCTGTTATCATTCTCAGTTCAAGAAAGAACAAGAAGGAAAACCAACCGCCGGCAGATCTCGGCAAAGCTTATTTCCGCGAAGAGCGGTAGTTGCTAGCTTTCAATTTGAGGAGGCCCCGTCTTGCTTGTTTGCAGGATGGGGCTTATAATATTAGAAAAGAAGTCACTAAGATTTTTGGGGCAGGAGGTAGGAAATGAAAGTATATGTGCATCTTGCAAGAGGTTTTGAGGAGATCGAGGCCATTACGGTAGTAGATGTTTTGCGGAGAGCCGGAATCCCTGTGGAAACCGTATCTATAATGGGAGAGCACTTGGTGACAGGGGCCCATGACATTTCAGTAGAAGCGGATTTGTTGTTTGAGGAAGCGGATTACGAAAGTTGTGATATGATCGTGCTCCCGGGCGGCATGCCCGGTACTACCAATTTAGGAGCTCATGAAGGTTTGGGAAAGATGCTGAAGGAGTTCGCCGCAAAAGGTCGCTGGCTGGCCGCAATCTGCGCTGCGCCTATGGTCTTTGGACAGGCGGGCTTGTTGCAGGATAAGACAGCTGTCATCTTCCCGGGAATGGAGTCCTATTTGAAGGGTGCTAAATTAGGGGAACTTCAGGTAGAAATAGACGGGAACATTATTACTTCTAAGGGTCCGGGAACGGCTATGACCTTTGCGTTGACTATAGTAGAGCTTCTGAAGGACGAGCAGACGGCTGATGCTTTGAAGAAAGCTATGTTATTGAATTAGCCGGGAAGCAGGTTTTCTTTCATGGAGCGTTGGAAAATAAATTTATATTCTTTATGGGTGAGTCAGATCTGTTCTCTGATGAGCTTTGGTTTCGGTTTGCCTTTCATTCCCTTCTATTTTCAGGAGCTGGGTGTTACGGACGCGGTACAACTCAGTTATTATGTGGGGTTGTCAGCCACTTTGCCCGCAGCGGCAATGGCAATAGCCGCTCCTGTTTGGGGGATGGTATCCGATCGGTACGGTCGCAAGATGATGATTTTGCGGGCCATGTTTTTTGCTGCCCTGATTTTGGCCTCTATGGGTTTGGTTCAGAGCATCTGGCAATTCATGGTCCTTCGGATTTGTCAGGGGATATTTACAGGAACTATCACAGCCAGCATGAGCTTCGTTTCAGCCAATACTCCTGAAAATCGCATGTCCTATGCGCTGGGGCTTATGACATCATCCAATTTTTTAGGGTGGTCCATCGGTCCCTTTGTGGGCGGTCTCCTGGCGGAAGCGGTGGGCTATCGTCTATGCTTTTTACTCGGTGGAATTTTGATGAGCGTTGGCTTTTTCCTGGTTTTGTTTCTCGTTAAGGAGGATCCGAACACATTCGGGTACAGGGTCCGTTCTGCCGAGGAAGGAAAAGCAAGAAGATCCACTATTTTCACCCCCTTTATCACGGCGATCCTAATCTGCTTGCTGGTGCAGAGGATAGCTCGGACTGTATTCAGTCCTTTCCTTGCACTGTATGTGCAGGAGACCCTTGGAACGCTAACGGGTGCAGCCAGCTATACCGGCTTTATAAACGGAGCCACCAGCTTTGCCACGGCAGCAGCAGCTTTGACCATTGCCAGATTGGGAGACCGCCTGAATAAGATTAAACTTGCCACTTATCTCACTTTGGCTTCGATTCCGGTCGTAGTGCTGACCCTTCCTTTCAAATCCCTTTTCCTGTTCGCGGTATTTTTTGCGATTTTCTATTTCCTTGCCGGAGGAGTGGAGCCGATTCTCACCTCGGCCGCTTCAGAACGGACGCCTGCTCATATGCGGGGAATATTATTCGGCATCATGGGAACGGTAAGCAGCATCGGCGCTATGGTATCTCCCATAATGGGGAGCTATATTTCTGTGGAATTTGGAATCAAGGCAATTTTGGTGACGATTCCCCTGTTTACGGCTGTTCAGGCAATTTGCATCTTTATTGCCAGAAAGAGAATTCCTCCATCACCCGAGGAACCGGAAGTAGAATCTCTTTAGGAGGGATTTGCTATGATTGATATGCATTTACACACCTATTACTCTGATGGGACCCTTTCTCCGACAGAAGTGGTCCAGAGAGCTGTGAATAGAGGAATTAAGATCCTGGCCATTACAGATCATGATGGTTTTGATGGAGTTGCTGAGGCTTTGGATGCCGGGGAGCAGCTTGGGGTACTGGTAATCCCGGGCATTGAGTTTTCCTCCAATATGCTGGGAGAAGAGCTGAACGGATCTCCTCCTAATTATGCCGGGGATATTATCAATATGCATATTTTGGGTTATGAAATCGATATTCAAAATGTTCAACTCAGTAAAGCTGTGGAGAAAATTCGCCGGCAACGCAAGGATCGAAATGAGAAACTTCTTGCCGAGTTCAACCGGCTCGGCTACCGGATTTTAGAAGAAGACCTTCGACAGAGAGAAGGGCAGGATTATGCAGGGAAACCTAATTTTGCGCTGGCACTGGTAAAGAAAGGCTATATAAAGACAACGAAGGAAGCCAGTACACCGGGACATTTTCTCCGTCACCCGAATGTCAGGAGGATCCATAGGGAGAAAATTCACGTGCGCGAAGCCATTTCCCTTATCAATGATGCCGGAGGCTATGCAGTGCTGGCACACCCGATGAAGGTTCGATTTCCCGAGAGCGCAGGTGCTGATGTCTTTGAACAGCTGGAGCCGTTGCTGGATCAGCTGAGGGAGTGGGGCTTGGCCGGAATGGAATGCCATTACAGCACACACACGGCTGAGGAGGCTGCCCGTTTGGTAGAGATGGCTGAAAGCAGGGGTCTTTTGATCACTTCCGGGTCAGACTTTCATGGACCGGACTTCGATCCGGGACTGGATATAGGTGTGACAGAGAAATAACATCTTCAAAAAAGGCGCGAGTTTTGACATGGAAAAATACATATAGGAATAATTGTAAATTAATTATAAAAATGGTTGACAAGTGTACAGGTCCGTAGTACTATAATAATGTAAATATATAACAAATATGGACTAATTTATAAGGAGGAGCAAATGACAACCAACGATAAGGACAGAGAGGTCACCTTCGAACTGGTGGAACATATCGGTGTCTTTGGAAGAGACGTTAAGGGCTGGACTAAGGAGCTAAACCGCGTGGCATGGAACGGCGGAGCGACAAAATATGATGTGCGAAGTTGGGATGAGGGTCATCACAAGATGGGTAGAGGGCTCACCATGACAAAGCAGGAGTTACTTGACTTCAAGAGCCTGCTCGAGCAAGTGGAGTAAGCAAAAAGCTGCACCGTCCCGACAATGTCCCCGTAGAAACAGGGAAACTCTCCAGACGGTGCAGCAATTTCGTGTTAATGTATAAGTTCAGTTGTTTTCCTGTTGCATCAGTAACTCTGAAGCACGTTTGGGATCGCTGGTCTTGAGGATCAGACGAGCTTTACCGCCGTTTGAATAGCCATACATATAGATCACATCCACTTTCTCTGATGCGAGGAGCTTCAACTTTTCATTGAGTGCACCGGGGATATCGGGAGTCACCAGACAGATGACATCGATGGCTTTGACCTTGTAACCGCTTTGTTTCAATGTTTCTGTGGCAAGATCAATATCGCTGACAATCATGCGCAGGATTCCGTATTCTTCGGTCTCGGCCAGGGATAGTGCCGAGATGTTGATACCCGCTTCTTGCAGGATTTCTGTGACACGAACCAGTCTTCCCGTTTCGTTTTGAACAAAGACAGAGAGTTGTTTGATCATCATTTCGCTATCCTCCATTCTACTGACAGTCATTTAAAGCATCCGTTTGTCGATGACGCGCTTCGCCTTGCCTTCGCTTCTTGCGATGGTCTTACTTTCTACTAGCTTAAGTATAACACTGATTCCGAGAGTACTTTCTATTTTATGTTTGATTTTTTTATTTATTTTCCCCAGTTCAACCAGTTCGTCCGAGAAATAGGAGTCGTCAATCTCTACCTGCACTTCCAGTGTATCCAGGCTACCCTGACGATCCACCACCAGCATATAGTGAGGTTTGGCTTCGGGGATTTCAAGAAGAATGCTCTCAATCTGGGTTGGGAAGATGTTCACGCCCCGAATGATGAGCATATCATCGGACCGGCCGTAGATCTTGGCCATGCGCACATTGGTCCGCCCGCATTCGCAGGGTGTATGGTTCAGGGAAGAAAGATCTCTGGTGCGGTAGCGCAGGAGGGGCATGGCTTCCTTTGTAATGGTGGTGAATACCAGCTCTCCGGTCTGGCCTTCCACGATGGGCTCCAAGGTGTTCGGGTCGATGATTTCCGGGACAAAGTGGTCTTCCGAGACATGAAGGCCTTGGCCGACATTGCATCCGATGGAGACTCCGGGGCCGATGATTTCGCTCAATCCGTAAATATCAAAGGCTTCGATGTTCAACCCCTCTTCGATTTTGGCCTTCATTGCGGGCGTCCAAGGTTCCGCACCGAAAATACCGACACGGAGTGGAAGGGAAGCGGCATCCACACCGGCCTCCTGTAAAGTTTCGAGAAGGTAGGCAGCGTAAGATGGTGTGCAGGCCAGTACTGTGCTGCCAAAATCCTGCAGGAGTTGGACCTGTTTTGCCGTGTTTCCGCCGGAAATGGGCACTACCGTAGCTCCCAGGTTTTCCGCACCGTAGTGGAGGCCCAGGCCCCCCGTAAAGAGCCCGTAGCCGAATGCGACTTGGATCACGTCGTCGGCAGTCACTCCTGCGGCTACCAATGACCTAGTCACTACTTCAGAAAAAATGTCGATATCTTTTCTGCTGTAAGCCACAACCGTGGGCTTGCCCGTTGTTCCGGTGGATGCATGGACTCGAACAACCTGGCTTTTGGGAACCGCAAAGAGACCAAAAGGATAGTTGTCGCGAAGATCCTGCTTTGTGGTAAAGGGCAGCTTTACAATGTCATCGATGTTCCGGATATCTCCGGGCTCTAAACCCAGTTCCTGCATTTTATGGCGGTAAAAAGGCACATTATGGTACACGCGTTTTACCGTAGAATGGAGCCTTGCACTCTGCAGGTTGTGCATTTCGTCCCGGCTCATGCTCTCTTTCGCTCTATTCCAAATCATTTTTTCAACCTCCTTCGTCGGAGCAAACTCCGCTACGCTCCGTTCCAAAAGCATCCTCCGCCTTGTACTACGAAATTTTTCCTGCGCAAGTAGGTTAAAAAACCGACTATGCGCTGGATAAATTTCCTATTAGTAACCAACTTTGTTCCTCCTTCATACTATGAAGAAAAACCTGAAGGAGGTATTCCATATGGATCGTTGTGACCGTTTTGGGGGCATTGATGACAGCCTTCTTTTCTTTTTCCTGCTGCTCGTCTTGCTCTTCTGTAATGGCGGAGCTTTCGGGTGTGAACGTGATCGTTGCTAACATCACAAACAAAAAGGTCTTTCCGTCTCGCAAGAGACGGGAAGACCCGTGGTACCACTCTTATTGCCATGACAGCGGATGCTGTCATGACCACTTAGGGCATAAACCCGTATCCCGGTAACGGAGGAATCCGTGTGCGCTTATTCAACCCTTATCGGGTCCCTTCGGCGGACAAGCTCGAGGGGGAACTTCGGTGAAACTCTGTTGCCGGATCTCAGCCAACCGACTCTCTGTAAACAGTTAAAATCACTTACTTTGCCCTGTCATCGCTTCTGTCATTTCTGAATATATAGACGAATTATATATGGCAAAATCCCCTTTGTCAAGAAAAAATACCCCAGGGACCA
>CAYLVS010000056.1:0-4417 GCA_964387185.1 uncultured Oscillospiraceae bacterium
AGTGTGCATAATCCTCGGTAGTGTGTGAAATCAGGCGGTTGAAAGTGGTGTTTTGCCCAAATTTGAGCAAAATCTCCAGTAATGTGTGAATCCTCTTCGTACATCTGTTGCAATTGCAACATACCTGTGCATTTTTCTTAGTTGTGTGTGGATTTTCTTTGTACAACCCACACACTTCCGCGATTTCTGCTCTTTTTCCGCAAATTAGAGGTCGAACTGCCACATGAATTCAATACAAGCTCAATTTTTCACATTTGACCCACCGCGGTCCAGCCGGGTGTGAACTGTACCGTCACGGGGTCTGCCCCTATGGTTGGTTTTTAAACTGCCTCGACAAAGCCCTGTACATGGTGGTATAATTAACGATTAGAATAGATGAAAGGGGTCATGACCATTGGATCTTAAGAAAATGCTATTTACCATACCTGCAGATTCCCATACTAAGCAGGAAATTACTGAATTCTTACAGGATCACCCGGAAGTCATGTTTGTTTCGCTTATGGGGGTGGACATCGGTGGCCATGATACGGATGAAAAGATTCCGGTGAATTTGTTCATCAAGGACATGGACCAATTCTTCTCCCAGGGGGTTCAAACGGATGGTTCCAGTGTTGTGCTGCCTAAAATCGCCGCACTGAATAATGCAAAGGTTGACATTATTCCCGACTTGGATGTGAACTGGTACGTTGACTATAACTTCCTGAACATTATTGAAGAGACAGGATTACCGGTAGGGACCCTGCGAATTCCTTCCACTCTTTTGCACAACGACACGGCAGAAGTCGGTTCGCGATCTATATTGAAGCAGACTGCCGAGTTGTTCAAGAGGAAACTCCTAAAGCTTCTTGGCGAACACCCCTACGTTTTTGAATATCTTGACATCGAATCGGTAGATGATATCCAAGAGATTGAAATGACCGGCGCCACAGAGTTGGAATTCTGGGTAAAGACGCCGGAGGATAAAGCTGACAGAGAACAGCTCTCCACCTCGCAGGAGCTCAAAGAGCAGTATTGGCAGAGGACGAGAGGACCGGTACGCACAGCCTTGGAGCGCACCCTTCACTTCCTGGATCAATATGGGTTCGGCATGGAAATGGGTCATAAAGAGGTCGGTGGAATCAAAGCCAAACTGGGCCATTCGGGACGCTATGACCACATTATGGAGCAGTTGGAGATCGACTGGAGGTTCAGCACCTTGCTGCAATCCGCCGACAATGAACTGCACATACGCTACGTACTCAAAGACATTTTCCGCGCACACGGCTTAGACGTAACATTTATGGCGAAACCTATTGAGGGCGTATCCGGCAATGGAGCCCATACGCACATGGGTGTGGCGGCAATCCTTAAAGACGGCAGGAGGGTCAATCTCTTTGCGCCGAAAAATATGAAAGAAAACTTTATGACGCCCATCGGTTTCGGTGCGTTGATGGGTATGCTTAAAAACTATGAAGTCATGAGCCCATTTATTGCTTCAACCAACGATGCTCTCAATCGACTGAAGGTGGGTTTTGAGGCACCAATTTGTATCGTCACATCGCTGGGGCACAGAACAGAGAACCCCTCCAGAAACCGGACGGTCCTGGTCGGCCTCATCAGGGACGAGAAAAATCCACTTAGTACGAGGTTTGAGCTCCGCTCTCCAAGCCCTAAAAGCAACAAATATCTAGTGATGGCCACTTCCTACCTGGCTATGCTGGACGGCATTGAAGCTTCACTGAAAGGTAAGAAATCTTCAGGGGAACTGGAACAAATCCTTTCTAAGAAGTATGGAGAGGAAACTTTCTACTTAGAAAAGGACAGAGCCTACCGCAGCGAGGAAGATGTATACAAAGCCTTCACTCAGGAGGAAAGGGATAAATACTTTGGAAAGCCGCCGGCAACGGTTTGGGAAAGCGTTTGCAACTTTGAGGAGCATCCGGCGAAGCTGAGCGTCCTTACAAAGGAAGGCGTTTTCGATGAAGTTACCATAGAATCTTATAAGGAAGCAGTGACTGCACAGTGGGCTATGGAGCTTCATCACCGCATCGTTCCCAATGTTATGAACCGGGTTCGGGAATGCAGCAAATGCCATGTAGATGGCGACTGCACCGATTTGGATCTGCTTAACTGGAACAAGATTCAAGAACTGCGGATTTACTTGGGTCAGGACAAGATAGGGAAAAACTCCTTGTTGACTCGGATTAAGATTGCCCTAGACGAAGGCAAATATCAGCTTGCATCGGATATGCAAAAGGAGATGCAGTTAAAGGTGGAGGATTTGATCGAAACCTATATAGCGTACAAAAAGAATTTGTTTTAGGAATATGGTTCCCAACGCAAATGGCAGAAAAGAGGTTTGGAAATGTTAGATATTAAGAGAATCCGGGAGGATTTTGAAGAAGTCAGGCAAAAAGTTGAGTCCAGAGGGCAGGGAGATTTTGGTATCACTGGGATCCTAGAACTGGATGCCAAGCGCCGAGAGCTGCTCGCCGGCGTTGAGGCGAAAAAGAGCCGCCAAAACGCTGATTCAAAGGAAATCCCAAAGCTGAAGAAAGAGGGGAAGGACGTCACCACTCTCATGGCCGAGATGAAAGCATTGTCGGAAGACATCAAGCAACTGGATGCGCAGGTGGGGCAGGTTGAAGAAGAGCTGCAGGACGCCCTTCTTAATATACCTAACACGCCCAATGAAAAAGTACCCGTGGGTGTCAGTGATGAAGATAATGTAGAGATGCGCAGATGGGGTGAACCCAGGTCTGTGGATTTCGAGCAAAAGGCTCACTGGGATGTGGGAGCGGATTTGGACATCCTCGACTTCGAAAGAGCAACGAAAATTGCCGGCACCAGGTTCACCGTTTATAAAGGGTTGGGAGCCCGGTTGGAGCGTTCCGTTATGAACTTCATGCTGGATCTTCACACCGGTGAACACCGCTTTACAGAGATTTTGCCGCCTTTTATGGTCAACAGGGATGCGATGACCGGAACCGGCCAGCTCCCTAAGTTTGAAGATGATATGTTCCATGTTCCGGCCAAGGATTTCTTCCTGATTCCCACTGCAGAGGTTCCCGTGACCAACTTACTGATGAATGAGATTCTGGATGGGGACAAGCTCCCTATCTACTACACAGCTTATACACCCTGCTTCCGGAAAGAGGCCGGCTCGGCGGGAAGAGATACGAGAGGGTTGATTCGTCAGCATCAGTTTAACAAGGTAGAGCTTGTGAAATTCAGCAAGCCGGAGGACTCTTACGAGGAATTAGAATCCCTTACCGCTGCAGCAGAGGAAGTCTTGAAGAGGTTGGAAATACCTTATCGCGTTGTGCGACTTTGCACCGGTGATTTGGGCTTCAGCTCTGCCATGACCTATGACATCGAGGTTTGGATGCCCAGCTATGGCAGATACGTGGAGATCTCCTCCTGTAGCAACTTTGAGAGTTATCAAGCTAGGCGGGCGAATATCCGTTTCCGTCGGGAAGCGGGGAGCAAGACGGAATTCGTACACACATTAAACGGCTCCGGGCTGGCTGTGGGAAGAACCACAGCGGCTATTTTAGAAAATTATCAGCAGGCGGACGGTTCCGTGGTCATGCCGGAAGTGTTGCGCCCCTACATGGGAATAGACGTCATCCGCTAATAAACAGCCAAAGGATCTGTCCCCGTGGTTGTAGGAGTGAAACAATGGCTTTGAAAATCAATGTCGGTGATATTCTTGAACTGAAGAAACCCCATCCCTGCGGAGGTAATGCCTTTGAAGTCATGCGTGCCGGGATGGACTTTCGACTGAAATGCCTCACCTGCGGGACGCAAGTATGGCTCACCAGGCCCAACCTTGAAAAGAGAGTGAGAAAGATTACACCTTCTCCCTCTCAAGAATAGTTCTCATATTTTAAAACCCCTAAAAATGTGAACTATAACATGCCTTTAATCAGTGGAAAAGCTGCCTTTATTAATGAAGATAGTTCATATAAAAAAGCATGAAAGAAGGAAAGAACTACAAATCGCGAAAATGTAGTTCTCTTTTCCCTAGACCTACAGAAAGGTATACTATAATAGTGGTTCCAGGGTGGCATCACCCAAGGAAATAGTTCTCAAATCCCATAATAAATAATAATGTGAACTATAATGTGCAGGGGGGGATGTTCCTAAAGTGTCACATTTGTCACGATTTATTAGCCCGATTTTAAGTTTTAGTTAACGTTAAAAAGTGGTTGACAAACAAAAAATACTCTCATATACTGTTAGCAATATACAAAAAACAAATGCTATGACGGAGTCTTGATTGACACAGAATGCGTTGCAGAGAGCCGGCGGTTGCTGAAAGCCGGTACCATCGTGTCCCTCATTCTCGCTCCCGAGCAGGGCTTCCGAAAGCTTGATTACAGCATAGCTGTACGGAAAAGAGCAATAGAGCAGTATTGCGCAGGAAAAATTTCGT
>CAYLVS010000056.1:4517-9080 GCA_964387185.1 uncultured Oscillospiraceae bacterium
GTACTCAGATGTACACGACTGAGCGCGACTGATGCTATAGCATAGCTGTACGGAAAAGAGCAATAGAGCAGTATTGCGCAGGAAAAATTTCGTACAGCGTAGATATAGCAAAGGAGAGCGAAAGGAGTGTACTCAGATGTACACGACTGAGCGCGACTGATGCTATAGCATAGCTGTACGGAATTTTAACAAGCAATAAGAAGCCACGGTAGGTACCGTTATATACCTTGGGTTTGATAGAACCTGCAGAGAGACCGGCTTTTCCGGTAAACAGGGTGGTACCGCGGTAGTATTATCGTCCCTGGAGTCAATGGCTCCGGGGATTTTTAATTTCCGGGCATTAAGGAATGTGCGAGCACATTAGAAACGGAGGCACAAAATGAGCAAGATAATCAAGATTTTCGATACCACTCTCAGAGACGGGGAGCAGTCGCCGGGCTGCAGCATGAACCTGAAGGAAAAGGTCCAAATGGCCAAGCAACTGGAGAGGATGAAGGTGGATATCATCGAAGCCGGTTTTGCCATCTCTTCGCCGGGGGACTTTACATCGGTCAGAACCGTGGCGGAGACTATAAAGGAATCCATCGTAGCCAGCCTGGCCAGGACGACAAAAGAGGATATTGACAGAGCATGGGAGGCCGTATCTGTGGCGGCGCAGCCCAGGATTCATACCTTCATAGCCACTTCTCCCATACACATGAAATATAAGCTCAACCAGACTCCCGACCAAGTAGTGGAGCAGGCAGCGGCAATGGTGAAATATGCAAAAAATTACTGCGGGGACATTGAATTTTCCGCAGAGGATGCCACCAGAAGCGAGCCCGCTTTTTTAGCGAGAATTTTCCATGAAGTCATCCAAGCCGGAGCAACCACCATTAACATACCGGACACTGTCGGTTATACGACGCCGGATGAATTCTATGAGTTCTTGATTAAACTACGGGAGCTTTGTCCCGCTTTGGACCACGTGGACATTTCGGTCCACTGCCATAACGACTTGGGCTTGGGCGTGGCCAACTCTCTGGCCGCTATCAAAGCCGGTGCTGTCCAGGTGGAAACCACGGTTAACGGAATTGGTGAAAGAGCCGGAAATGCGGCTATGGAAGAGCTTGTCATGGCACTTGCAACCCGCCGTGATATCTATAACGCAGAAACGCATATCGTGACAACAGAAATTATGCGAGCATCCAAGCTCCTGACAACGATTACCGGTGTAAAGGTGCAACCTAACAAGGCCATCGTAGGCGAAAATGCTTTTGCACACGAAGCCGGCATTCACCAGCATGGTGTTCTGAAAAACAAAGAAACCTATGAAATCATGACTCCGGAGTCCGTAGGCTTGACAAAGAACAGCATGGTATTAGGCAAGCATTCCGGCAAACATGCCCTTCGGAGTAAAGCAGAAGAACTGGGCATAGACCTCACTGAGGAAGCTCTGGAGCGTGCATTTAGCAGGTTCAAAGAAGTTGCAGACAAGAAGAAGCAAATCTACGACGGAGATATTGAGGCATTGCTTAGTAAGGAAGCTTTACAAGTTCCCAAGACCTATCAAATGAAGAGCTTTGTCATAAACAGCGGCAACAGCATCACTTCCACGGCAGTCCTGGAGGTGGTCAAAGAGGATAAGACCATTGAAAAAGTGGCCAGAGGAGACGGCCCCATTGATGCAGCATTCCAAGCCATTGGCAAGATCGTCGGCAAGGACTTGAAACTGGAGGATTATCAACTCCATTCTGTAACGGAAGGAATGGACGCCCTGGGAGATGCCCTTGTTAAAATCAGCAGTAACGGCAAATCCTACGCAGGAAGAGGCCTTTCGACGGATGTGATCGAGGCCAGCATCCACGCTTATATCAATGCGGTCAACAAGATGATTTACGAGGAGAATAAAGTAAATGGAATATAAAATTGCAGTGGTTGCCGGGGATGGAATCGGACCGGAAATCACCCGGGAAGCAGAAAAGATTTTGAAGAAAATTGGGCAGAGGTTCGGTCATCGGTTCACATTTAGCCACGTGCTGGCCGGAGGGGCCGCCATCGATGTCGTGGGGCAATGCTTGCCGGAGGAAACTCTTGAAGCCTGCCGTAACAGCGACAGCGTGTTATTCGGTGCGGTAGGAGATTCCAGATGGGATCATCTTCCGGGAGAACAAAGGCCGGAGAGGGCGGTTCTGGGTTTGAGAGAATCGTTAAAGCTCTATGCGAACCTGAGGCCGGCACTGCTTTTTTCCGAATTGGAGGATGCTTGTCCCCTAAAACCCGAAATCATCCAAGGCGGGTTGGACATTCTGGTGGTGAGAGAGCTTACCGGAGGCATTTACTTTGGTGAAAAGGGCATTTGTGAAACGGAGAACGGGCCGGCAGCCTACGATGTCGAGCTCTACACAGAAAGAGAAGTGGAACGGATTGCGCGCTTTGCTTTTCAGATGGCAATGAAGCGAGACAGAAAGCTGACCAGTGTGGATAAGGCCAATGTGCTGGAGAGCTCCCGCCTGTGGAGAAGGATGATCGAACAGGTTGCGCAGGACTTTCCGGAAGTGGAGTTATCTCATATGTATGTTGATAACGCTGCCATGCAGCTGATTCGGAACCCCAAGCAATTCGATGTAATCGTAACGAGCAATCTGTTTGGAGACATCCTCTCAGATGAGGCCAGTATGATTGCCGGATCCATCGGGTTGCTGCCTTCCGCTAGCATTGGAGAAGGTGCTTTTGGTCTGTATGAACCCATACACGGCAGTGCTCCGGACATAGCAGGGAAGGACATAGCCAACCCCATAGCTACTATTCTATCTGTGGGAATGATGTTGCGCTACAGCTTTGGGCTTTCCGAGGAGGCGGATGCAGTGGAGGAAGCAGTGAAGGCCTTCCTGCAGGAAGGCTACCGCACGCCGGACATCATGAGCAAGGGAATGAGGCAGGTGGGAACCCGGGAAGCAGGAGACAGAATCGCAGAAGCCATTTAACAAAACAGAATAGTTCACACCTATCTGGTCCCATCTGTACAAAATTTCAACTAGTGTGTTGGAATTTGGGATAATATGTTGTTTGAAGACCAAATCTGTGCAGAATTTCAATTAATACGGTGATACTTGAAATAAATTCACACACTAGTTGATTTTTTGTACAAACGGGGGTGCGGACAAGAAGTTGGATTCGGTCGGAGGCTGATTAACCAGATGACATGGGTGTGAACGTACATCTATTTGGATAAAAATAAAATTTTAACAAGATGTTTGTTGCAATTAGTCTGGGGTATTGTTATAATATTAACAGAACATATCCCACGTCCTGAATGCATGAGGGTTCGTCCCGAGTGAAAAGGCGAGAGACCATGACGATATCTTGTAATTGCAAGATCCTTATGCCTCCGCATAAGGATCTTTTTTAACAGTTATGAAAGTAGGGAACGAAAATGAAGAAATGGATTGCAATTCTATTAACTCTGGCGCTTTGCTTTGGCCTGTTAGCCGGTTGTGCCACGGCGGAGCCTGAAGAGTCTGAAGTGCCCGAAGTGCCGGGTGCGACCGAGCAGACCACATTCCGCATTGCCTCATTGAAAGGCCCAACCACCATGGGGATGGTCAAGTTGATGAACGATGGGGAAGAAGGAGCGGTTAAACATGACTATCAGTTTGAAATGTACGGAACTGCGGATGAAATCGTTCCCAAGCTGGTGAACGGAGAGTTAGACGTTGCTTTGGTGCCCTGCAATCTGGCCAGTGTCCTATACAATAAGACAGAGGGCGCCGTGCAGGTGGCTGCTGTCAATACTCTGGGCGTCATCTATGTGGTAGAGAGCGGCGATACGGTGCAAACCATTGAGGATCTGGCAGGAAAGACCGTTTACAGCACCGGCAAAGGAACTACCCCTGAATTTGCACTGAACTATGTTTTGAGCCAAAATGGAATCGACCCGGAAAATGATATTACTATCGAATACAAGAGTGAGTCAACGGAGATTGCGGCAATGCTGGAAACTACTGATAATACCATCGCTGTTCTTCCTCAGCCCTATGTAACTATCGTGCAGACGCAGAATGATAAGGTGAGAGTTGCCCTCAGTCTCACCGAGGAATGGGATAAGGTCAGCACAGAAAGCAGCATGGTAACCGGCGTTGTACTGGCGAGAAAAGATTTTATTGAGGAGAACCCTCTTGCATTTAACGAATTTCTTGATGAATATAGTGCCTCCACAGAATATGTAAATGCCAATGTAGAAGAAGCCTCCCTTTGGGTGGAGAAGTATGGCATAGTACCAAAGGCTCCCATTGCAGCGAAAGCCATCCCGGCTTGTAACATTACTTATATCGACGGGGACGAAATGAAAGCCATGGTAAGCGGCTATTTAAAAGTTCTGTTTGATGCGAATCCCCAATCAGTAGGAGGAGCTTTACCGGATGACGAATTCTACTTCAACAACAGGTAAAAGAAGAATTCAAATGATATTGGTCCTGCTCTTTTGGCTGACCGTCTGGCAGCTTGCTGCTATGGCAATTGGGCAGGACCTGTTCTTAGTGTCGCCTATTGAAGTGATTAAGATCCTGTTTCATCATGTTCAGA
>CAYLVS010000057.1:0-9025 GCA_964387185.1 uncultured Oscillospiraceae bacterium
TCTGTATGGCGAAATGCAATGGGAATGAATCCATAAATTTGGGAAAAGACTGCCCAGCCGCAGAACAGGAAGGGATGGCTTTTCATCCTTGTGTTCTTAATTGTAATAAAAACCAGCATGAATAGGACTGCCCAAAATCCATAGGAAATCGAAAGCTGCAAAGTCCAGGTTCCAATATTTTCATAGAAGTAAGGGTGAAAGATCGTTCCCATATTTGCACTGGTAAACCGCGGAAGAAGGAAAGCGCAGGGCAAAAAGGTTCCCCAACCAATCACGAGTCCCGGATGCTTTTTGACGGTCAGACAGATGGTGCCGCATAGAATCACATAAACGCCCAATAATACCAAAGATAAATTGAGGGCGACCCCCAAAACCAGGCTGAGTAATCCGATACCAAGCAAAATCCATCCTGCGATTTTCCGCGAAGGATACTTTTCAAGTGGTCGCTGGGGTGTAGATGGTTGAGAGTCTACCTTTTCTTTTTGATCCTGGTCTTTTACAAGGGTATCCAGAGAAACATCAAACAACTCACTTAAAGCGACAAGTTTATCTAAATCGGGAACGCTGCTTCCTGTTTCCCATTTTGAAACGGACTGTCTTGAGACACCCATCTTTTCTGCAAGATCTCCCTGGGTTAGACGATGCTCAGTACGGAGCCTTGCTATTTTTTCTCCCAATGCCATAAACATACCTCTCTTTACTGCATGTAGTATAACAAAAAAATAGGAGTACTGTCGACCAAGCGGGATTGGAATCTTAGCAACCGACAGTTGCAGGGGAGATGTTTTAGATGCTACAGGCATCTATTCCTATCCTGTGGAGATTTACGATGATTTTAGCGCATTGTATTCTCCCTATGCCACGGAGGATTGTATTGAACAATTATTTACAAACCGGGAAGCGCTAAACCTCCGGCAATTAGCTTATGAAAAGGATTTCACATCCGAAATTGATTCTATCTTAATCCAGCCCTCCGCTGCGGAAGAAATTGAGGATGCCTTATCTTTTGCATTTGACCTGCGTATGAAAGCGACGCATGAAAAGGATGGAAGCGAAAGCACAGCCACGATCCGAGGCTATGCAACTGTTGAGGAAACGGCCTCCGGCATTTTTCTGGTGGACTTCCTCCGCGTCACCGACCGCTCAGAGATAGGTGTACTGTGACAGCGGTTAATATTTGAACCATGAGATATATCATGAAACGCCGAGGAAAAGGTGAACGAGGGAACTTGATGATCTACACTATGCCTAACTGAGCAAAACTTTCGTTTGTATGCAGATTTCTCGCCAGAGAATCTGTTTTTTAAGCAAATTTGTGCAAAATTTTCGTTTGTATGCATGGTATTTACATAAGCTTCCATATATAAAGCATACAAACGAAAATTTTGCTCAGTTGACGGCGAATTAGAGGAAAATCCGAACAAAAGCTGCATACAATCGAATTTTTTGCACAGAAGCTAGGGTGTATGACAATCATGGTCTGCACCTGCACTAAAGTCGCATTATCTCGTTGGATGTTCGAATTGGACTCTTAATAAATGGCACTCCCGAGATGGTTTCGCATCTGCTTCCGATGGCCGCATCTGCCGTCCGCGTCGGAGCAGACTGCGCTTCCTTCAAAACACTACTCGTGTTTTTCGACGCTTCATTGCTCCTCCCCCATCTGCTTATATTTATATCCAGTTAAAATTATGTTGACAATAGTGTTGATTTGACGCATAAGGTGTCATGCGTTAGTAGTTGTGGGGCAATTAGTTAACTTAGGTTGTATCTTCGGGTAATCAGCCTTTCGGACAGGAAGATAAAGCATGCCAGCAGAGCCAGGGTTCCTGTCAAGCTTAAAAGGCTTATTTCAAACATATGGGAAATGGAATCCAAAATCTGCTCCAGCAGTTTGTTGATGACGTAGAGGACGCCTCTGCCGGCCGCGAATACAAGTAAGAGGGTAAAAAAGTTCACAGCAATCCTAAAGCGCTGGATCCTTAATGTGTTGGCAAAAATGATTGCGAATAGTAGCGTGGAGGAAAAAAGGGCCATGGCCAGAAAATAGGACCAAAACAGCACCACCATCAAAGCCCCTATTTTTTCTGCGGGGACGCCCTCTATAAGCAGAGAACCTATCAAGGCTTCTAAAAAACTCCCGTTTTGCGCCAAGAAAAGCAACACAGAGCCAAGCAATAAGCCAACCCATAGGGACAGCCAAAGAGTTCCTACAAACACCTTGCTAAGGACCACCTGCAGGTTAGAGATGGGGAGACTCATGTAAAGATACGCCTCGTTTGAAAAAAGGCTTTTGTAAAAAAGTTTAACAAAGCCCATAACAAAGAACACCAAAGTCGCCAGGAAACATGCCAGGGCGGCAAAGGACATCACTCCGCCTATCATCATGAAGAGAAAACCCAAGATGGTGATTCCCAGGCCAAAGCCGAACTCATTGGAGGCTAATTTCATATTCAAAACTACGCTCTTATCAAACATTCTTCACTCCTCTATGTCAACTTCTCAATGTTCACCCATTCTTGACTCTACCTCGACTCCACAGAGATTACCCCATAGTTTCCCCCGTACTGCACCGCGGCCAGACCTCCTGTCACAGGTGAAGCATCCTGGAAAATCGGGGGAACTGCAAAGCTTCCTTCCTTGTCCACATAGCCCCAGCCTTCGCTCCTTGGCATACTGTATCTTAGCATGCCGTAACCAAATGAACTTCCCGATCTCTTAGTTGCTACCGGCGCAAAACCCTCCTGAAATGCCTCTTTGGCAAACTTGAAATTTCCTTCTCTTCTGATTTCAAAAACCTTCTCACCGGAAGTGTTTATAAAGAAGAGACATTTGCTATCGAAAAGACCCGCCAGTCCATTGCTGAAGGAATCTCCACTAGCAAGGTCCAGATCGCTTTCAAGCATCCTTCCCTCTCTGTCCATATAGCCCCATTTCACGGATATGGCATCCGGCATGTTTTCCCTGTCCGCGGCACCTTGGACGAGGCTAACTGCCGCGAAGCCTTCACTAAATGGCCGCGCTTCATGAAAAACTTTTCCCGGAAAAGCCTCGTCAAAGCTTTCGTCAAGAAACACATAAACAGGCATATTAACCGATTCTTGCGGATATATAGAAGTAAGCCAAAACCCTTCTGAATAATGGAATATTTCCTGATAGGTATCCGGCTTTACCAATATGGTGTCGGTGGTTACATCTATCAATCCCTTATAGGCCTTTTTAACGTCGTCGTTCCATTCATCATGCAAGCTTTCCCCTTTCCAAAAGGAGAAAAGCCCCTCTTTCTCTGTGGGGTGCATTTGATAGCCTTCCCGGTTCTCGTATACAACCTCTCCGCTGGTACCAATCACCTGATAGCGGCCTTCCAAAGAGACCAGGGCGTATTCACCGCAAAAATCGAAGGTCTCCGCAAAGATAAAGGGAAGGGCCACACCGCCTCTTTCGTCCAGATAACCTTTCTTGTCCTGCAGGGAAGCGGATATCAGCTCTGCCTCTCCACCTGTGCTGATGTGATCGTACATGCAGGGAATGATGATATCACCGGCTTTTCCCGCCACACCGATCTGCTTATCTTCGCGTACGGCGAACAGGCCCGGTTTGTTTCGAAACGGCTCAATGTATTCATAGGTGCCTAAAGGAATGGCCCAGTCGAGCTCGAGGATGACCTCCAACTCTTCTGATTTCTTTTCTGCCATGCTGTCGGTGACGAAAAGAATAAGTATAGAAATTCCAATCAGCACAATCAAACTAATGATCGGTATCTTCAAACCTGCTTCGCTGATTCTTTTCATTGCTTGCCTCCATATATCTGCAGCAGGGAATCCTCCAAGGAAAGCCTGTATCTCTGCCGAATAGCATCGCAATCATCGAAGCAGATCAGACTGCCTTTTGAAAGGACGATAGCCGAATCAAAGATTTGTTCAATCTGTGATATCAAATGAGTGGCTACAATTATGGTTCCGGCAGGGTTGAAGGAGCCCAGGATGGTGTCCAGCACGAAATCCCTTGCCACCGTGTCTACGCCGCCGATGGGCTCATCTAAGAGATAGAGCCTTGCCCTCCTCGACATGGTCAGACAGATTTGCAGCTTATCGATTACCCCTTTTGACATCTGGCTGATTCTGTTCCATCCATTGATTTGAAAAGCGTTAAGCATTTCTAAGCATTGCGTTTCATCGAAATCCTTAAAAAAACCTTGGTGTATGGAAATCGCTTCGTTTACTGTCATGTGAGGGGGAAAGCTGCTCTTATCCGGCTGGTAGGAGATGACAGCCTTTGTAAGATGAGATGGAGGCTGCCCATCGATGGAAACCTTTCCCTCATAGGACGTGTAAAAGCCTGCTAAAATCTTGATTAGGGTAGTCTTCCCGCTGCCGTTGGGACCCAGCAAGCCCACAATCCGTCCTGTGGATACTTCAAGGTTTATATTCTTTAGGGCAGTGACAGATCCGAAGCGCTTTGATAGATTTTCAATCTTTATCACAGGCGGTGTTTCAACCAGCGTAAGCGTACTCAATTTATCCCACCTTTACTTCCTTTTCAGTTCTTCTGAGAAAAAAATCCAAAGCATCCTCCATAGAGAAACCCAGGGCCTCCATTTGATGCTGAAATGCAGCTGCCGCTTTGTCTGCCTCCCGGATACGTAGTTTTTGTATAAGGTCCGCATCCTTTGTTACAAATCGGCCGCTGGTTCTTTCGGAGCACAAAAGCTTTTCTCGTTCAAGCTCGGAAAGGGCTCTCTGCATGGTGTTGGGGTTTACGCCGAATTCGGCCGCCAACTCCCTGACAGATGGCATCCGATCTCCCGGCTTTAGCCTGCCGGAGACTACCTGCCGCCGAATATGGTTCATGATTTGTACATATATAGGCATGCTTTCATCTAATCTGCCAGCCATATCTTTTTCAGCTCCTTTTCGAAAAACCGTTCATTTGAACACTAAAACGGTTAAGTAAAATCAGGTATATTGTATTAGTTATATAATACAATAATACCTGATTGGCATGTTGTCAACATGTTTTATGCCGTCTCGCAAAAAACAGTCCGCGGCTGTTTTCTTAACGCTCGACGCATTTTCATGTTCGAATCATCTCGTCCACAGAATTTAGGAAACCGAAGTAAAGCTTCATGCAAGTCTATGCAGGAGAACATAAGCATTGGAAATGCATAGTATCTTACCACAAGGGGTCTGTCCCTATGTGTGCAGAGGATTTGGCGTGACAGCAACCCCGTCCCCTTGTCACGTTGGCGTGACAGCAACCCCGTCCCCTTGTCACGTTAAAGGGGTACAGTGTGCCTCGTTATTTTATTCGATATGTTATACCGGGTCCTTGTCCAAGTTTTTCTATTATACCTTTTTCAATCAGAGTGTTTAGAATTCGTATCGTCTTTGATTTATCTTGCCTAAGTTCTTCATCCAGCTCTTTTCTTGATAACTCTACTTCCTTCTTCAGTAGATCGTAGGCAGCCATTTCATCTGTAGAAAGACTAGAATTATCTTCACGAGTGACAGGCAAGACTATGGTGATACTGTTATTGTTGATGAGATAGTTCGGTTTAGACAAGCTATTTGAATATGTGCTATTGATTCTTGCAATCCCTGTCCCAAATTTCTCAATAATATCTAAGCGGTAGAAGATTCCGGCTATAATGGGATTCCGTAATATTGATATGTTACTATACAAATACTCATCTTTTGATATGCCTTCAGGAAGGCCACCGGGTGATTCAATCTCAATTTTGTCGTCATACATTGAAATGCGAATAAATGAATTTACATCCCATACCCGATGAATAATTGCGTTTGCTAAAGCTTCCCTGAACGCCTTCTTGGGAATTATTTCTTTGACAACTCTCTTATATCCCTTGATCTCCTCGTATCTATAGTATTGTTCAAAAAGTTCAATAGCCCTATCAAATTGAATCAGCAAGGATTTACGTTCTATAGTTTCCCTGTATAATATTTGATCTATATCTTTGCCAAATCTGACTATATCGATCCCGGAGAACTTGATACTAACTTCATCTGCCAACAGCTCCCCGGCAGTATTATAGTATCCTTCTACATTGTAAAGGTTTAGTGTCTTCAAAATATCAATATTAATCTTTTTAATCCCTGCTTTTTCCCTTAGTTTACTTTCGAGTATCATAAAGGTCAAGCTTTGCGAGTTGGCTTTCAACTCTTCGTAATCCAAGTTACTTCCTTCAAGAACCAATCGCTTCAATTCAAATCGATCAACTTCTAAAGTTGAGGTGTCAGACCTTCTGTATGTTTTGCCTTTATAATAATAAGGCGTATTTTCCCCTCTTCGGACTGTAAGTACAATTGTATCTACCCCATCAAAAGCCCTTGGCTCGATACGAAAATCAGGTACAGGGTCTATGCAATCGTTAATCATGCTCTCTATCCGTAAGCACTCGTGCTTAATATCACTCATACCTATTGCTTTTCCGTTATCATCAATTCCAAATACTATCTCGCCGTCATTGTAATTTGCATAGGCACTGACAGTTTTAAGGAATGTTACAGTGACTTCTCTTTTCAATTCCAGATTGTACTTCTCGCTAAGGTTCATTTTAACCACCTTGTCATTGTAATGAGCTATAACTTATAGTAAAAACGCCTGTTCTGTGTTAATAAAGTATTGCCATGATTTATACTAACATAAACATTCAAATCATACAACGATAGATTTATCGTTGCATTTATCGTTGCAAATTGTAACGATAGGTTGATTACCGTTACAAAACGATATAAAACGTTTCGAGCATAAAAAGAAGATCATGTTGATAAACGCAAAAAAAATAAATTCTTAGAAACACTTGAATTCATCGCTGACCAAGCAAATAAAATCACCGAAGAGAATCTGCATCATCTGTATATGTTATCCGTTGGAGATTTTTTAGAAGGGGATGAAATGGCAGAGCTTGTCCGGTTCGCAAATGAAAAAGACGATATTCCTGAGTTGGCAAAGGCATGCATGCTACATTTTATATTGCTTATCTGCACCCTTACTTTGATGGCAATGGCAGAACCGCCCGTCTTCTTCATCTGTGGTATTTGGTGCAGCAGGGCTTTTCGTCCACCTTGTTCTATGCCTTTTCCAAGCATATCAACAACTCAGACAATAAATACTATAACAGCTTTCTGGCCATTGAAGAGAATTACAAGATCAGCAAGCTGTTGGATATGACACCGTTCATTCGTTACTTCAAAGAAAATGTGTATGACAAGATTGATTTTGCAAGCTATGAAATGCCCGCACTCCAAATCTTCACTCAGGCAATGAGCAACGGAAAAATTACTGAGAAAGAGCGGGACCTGTGGAACTTTGTTTTCTCTGCTTATGGTGAAAGTCAGTTCTCCACCAAGCAGTTGGAGAAAGACTTTGGCAATGCCGCATATGCTACTATTCGCAGCTTTGTGTTGAAGTTTGAGAAATTAGGCCTGCTGGCTTCACAGCCTCTTGGCAACCGAGTGAAGTATAGTATCAAAGGAATCGAGAAGGAAATACATGTTTTTTGGCAAAAGGCCAATCTCATATGCCTGTCGACCATTCATTATTTTAATAATTCTTTCCCGTCCCCATGTCACCTATTAACCCCTGTCGTGTTTTACTGAGGAAGCAAGCAAAGAGCATGTAGAGCAATGTGAAAGGTCAAAGGAAGCAAACCATTGGCCCAAAACGAAGATGGCTAAATATACTAAATTGCTGCACAGCTATGGTATATTATAGTTGTCGAAGAAAGGGTAAGGGTGAAACAAAATGCTTCTGCTATTGCTCACTTCTCTTGAAACAGAGGAAGAACGGCTGACCCTGACAAACATTTATGATGAACATAAGTATGCTCTGCTTGCTACAGCATTTAAAATTTGCCACAACCAACAGATGTCGGAAGATGCTGTGCACAATGCCTTTGAGCAACTCATCAAAAAGAATAAAGAAGATATGTATTTACCTTGTATAGATTTTCGTCGCCGGTACGTTATTATAGTGAAGAACAAAGCCATTGATCTCATGCGAAGAGAAAAAATATACTCTGGTGAGGCGATGGAAGGACTGGATTACGAATTTGAGACAAATGAAATACCCATAGATGTGCAGGTTAGCAGCAAAGAAGAGTATGCGAATTTGAGGAAGCATTTAAGGAAGATGGATGATACGAGCAAATTAGTTCTGGAGATGAAGTATGTATTGAATATGTCGCATAAAGAAATCGGCAGCCAACTCGATATGTCACCGGAACATGTCAATACGAAAATCGCGCGAGCAAAAGGAAAGATTCGAAAAGCCATGGGCAAGGAGGCGCGTGATGATGATTAATGAGAATACGAAAGACCATCTTTTTGAGGTACTTTTTCGTCAAGCGGTGATTGACAATTATGAAGAAGAACTTTCAATGATACCTTCTGAAGATGAACTCTCAAAACAATACCTGTTTTCTGATCTGCATATCGCACGAATGAAAAGGCTTTTTTTGCAAGCAGACAGATGTGAAAGACTTCGGTCTGTGACAAAATGGGCGAGACGCTGTGCAGCTGTGAGTATTGCAGGAACTCTAATCCTCTTCGGGGCCTTAATGACAGTCCCAGAGGTACGGGCAACCGTTACATCGGTGATTGTTGAATGGTTTGAGCAGTTTACAAAATTCACATCCGAACAAGATTCTCCGCAAGAATTACAGGAATGGGAGCCTTCCTATCTGCCGGAAGGGTTTGCCGAAGACGAGAGGTATGGGGATTTTGGGCGAGGGACCATTCGGTATTCGGATTCCCAGGGCAACAGAATCGCCTTTACCTATGTCGCACAAGATGATTCCGTCTCCGTTGATAATGAAAATCGTCATTATTATAAAGTCAATGAAGCGGGAACCCTGTATCATGTTTTTAAGTCAGAGACACCGGATAAATTAAGTACGGTGGTTTGGGACCAGGAAGAATATAGATTTTCAGTGGACGGCCAGATTTCCGGCATCGAGCTATTGAACATTGCAAAATCCATTAGAAAAATAAATTAAGAAAGTTAG
>CAYLVS010000058.1:0-8974 GCA_964387185.1 uncultured Oscillospiraceae bacterium
AGCCAACACGTATGAAGTCACCTTTGACCTTAATTATGAAGGTGCACCTATGGCTGAGACCCTCTCTACAGTTTTCGACTCCCCTTATGTATTGCCACCAGCCACACCGACTCGCACAGGTTATGCATTCACCGGCTGGTATAACCAAACCACGAGTGGTACACGAATCGATGAAAACATCATCGTTGCAAATGCCGTGAATCATGTGCTTTATGCTCAGTGGCAAGAGGGAAGCAATACCCAATACGAGGTTCGACATTATCTCCAGAACGTAAGTAGCTCGGACTATACCGAGAGCGTTGCAGACCGCCAAATTCTGACCGGTATTACCAATGCCACGACGCAAGTCAGCCATAAAAACTTTGTTGGTTTCAACGGCTTGGCAATTGATCAAACCATCATAGCGGCGGACGGAACCTCTGTAGTATCGATTTACTACGACCGAAATACCTACACCATAACCTTTAAACCTGAAAACGGAACGGCAGATTTGGTAACCGAGGCGGTGCGTTTCGGAACACCCATTGTTGCACCGGAAGCCCCTGCTAAAACAGGGTACACCTTCGCTGGTTGGGGAGTCGGCGCCCAAGCTACGATGCCGGACCAAGATACCGTTTACACGGCCGGCTGGACCGCAGTGTCTTATGCTGTAACCTTTCATTTCAACTATGTGAATGCCCCTGAGAGTGTAACAGGGAGCCAGAGTTATGATCAGACGTATCAGTTACCCATAACACCGAGCAGAACCGGTTATACCTTCTTAGGCTGGTTCACGGCAACCGAAGCCGGTAATCAGGTGCTCAGCACAACCATTGTAGCTGAAACAACGACACATACCCTTTATGCTCATTGGCAGGCGAACCAGTATTCGGTCTCGTTTGATCAAAACTTCCTCGGTTCAGCACTTCCAGAAAGCATTATCCAAACCTATGCTCAGCCCTATAGCTTACCAAACAGCCAGCCCTCGCGTGTGGGCTACACCTTTACAGGTTGGTTCACCGATAAGACCGCTGGAACTAAAGTTGAGAGTACTACCACGGTCATGATGACTGCAGCTCAAATACTTTATGCTCGTTGGACAGTTAATCAATATGACATTACCTTTGTTCTCAACAATGGACAAGCCAATGTCGTCCAATCCCTTGACTTCGATACCACCATTGCCAATGCACCTCAGCCTCAAAGAGACGGTTACACCTTTAGTGGCTGGAGTCCGGCGTTAAGCAAGGTTCAAGGAGTGGCCACGTATCAGGCAGAGTGGACCACGCTAACCTACAACATTAGCTACAACTTAGCCAATGGAAGCTTACCCAGCGGTTCCGTTAACCCCGCCACTTACACGGTTGAAAGTAGCAGTATTACGCTGGTTGTTCCGGAGCGCACCGGCTATACCTTTAGCGGTTGGACGGGCACCTCTTTGAGCCAAGCAACCACTTCTGTGGTTATCGCTCAAGGAAGCACAGGTCACAGAAGTTATACAGCCACTTGGACTGCGAATACTTATGCCATTGTGCTAAACGCCAATGGAGGTCAGGTGGTCGGTGGGACGAGTCTGCAGCACACCTATGACAGCCAAACGCTCTTGCCCGATACCAGCACAACCAGTAAAATAGGCTCCACCTTTGAAGGCTGGTATGAAACTTCCAATTTCGCTGGTTCACCGGTTTCCTTCATTGCAGCTACCACTACTTGGAGTGGAGACCTTACCTTCTATGCAAAATGGACGTTGATCAATTACAGTCTGAGCTATAGCGCCTTGAATTCCACGACCCATGCCAATCCAACTACCTATACCTATGGTCAGAGTATTACCCTCACAAATCCAACAAATCGCTCAGGATATTCCTTTACCGGCTGGTATGAGAATGGCACCAAAATCACAACCGTAAATACCTTATCCGCGAAGAATCTTGTCATTGAGGCACGTTGGAGTTTGATCAGCAATACCATCACTTACTATTTGAATAGCGGAACCAATAATATAGCGAACCCAGCAACCTATACTGTAAACGATTCTGTATCCTTAGCAAACCCGACCAGAACAGGCTACCAGTTTGATGCCTGGTATAGTGATGCTTCCATGAGTCTCGCTTCCAAGATTACAGGAACAGCGGTTCCCTTGGGTAGCACAGGCGCAAAGAGTTTTTACGCCAAATGGTTGGCGAACACCTTAACCGTTCAGTTTAATGCTAACCTCGGTAGTGGCACAATGACCGCCCAATTCCTCACCTATGATGCAACTCAAGCATTGAAGTCAAACACATTTGAGCGAAGCGGATATACCTTTAACGGCTGGGCATTATCGAGCGGAGGTGCTAAGGTATACTCAAACGGAGGGAATATCCTTAATCCAATCACGGAAGGTAGCCTCACCTTATATGCTTTGTGGACTCCGATCAACTACAGTATCGCCTACGATCTTCACGGTGGCTCCGGTACAGGCGGGAATCCAACCGGCTACAATATTGAGAGTAGTAGCATCGTATTAAACTCAGCAACCCATTCCACGGCAGGGTATCATTTTGCCGGCTGGTATACCGATGCAGCCTACACTTCATCGGCAACCGGAATACCAAGTGGGAGTTACGGCAACAAAGTCTTCCATGCCAAATGGTGGAATTACGGCGTTGTTACGGTTGCGAACAATGGTAATAATACCTTTACAATTTCACGTAGTGGCGGTTACGATGGCAATCAAGTGGTCTACTACCGAACTTTAAATGGCTCCGCCATTGGTGGAACGCACTTTACCCATACCCAGAACAGCGTCACCATACCCAGCGGACAAGCTTCCGTAACGGTGACCATTACCGAACAAGGTGTGACTGCCACGTATGGTTCCTATGTAGCAACAGCCTATTCTAATACCAACCGTGTTTATAGTCTTGAGATTTACCAAGTGACCGGTGGTGCAACCTTAGGCACTACAACTAGGGCAACTCGAACCTTAGCGATGAACAGTAGTTATAATATTGATTCAGCGTATTTGAACAATTACCGCCAAATCGCTACAGTCAGCAATAGTTCTGGAGGTCAATCCGGACTACGGATAAAGGAAAATGTAGCAGGATATAATGGCACGGTGGATATAGGACTGAATGCTTCGGTTCTCAGCAATGGCGCGTTCCCCGCATCGGTGCAAAACTACATACGAGCAACGGCGTCTGCAATGAAAGTACAATTAGCTTCATTCAAAGCAACCGATGACGGCTGGCCGATGCACCGTTACGTCTTATTTAACAACAAAACAGGCAACATCTACTTTAGCAGTGATAAGAATGGATACATTCCTAATGTTCCTAGCGGTACCTATAGCGCTACGGTATTTGGAGCAAGCGTTGATAATACCGATGCCTACACTGTGAGATTGCCAGGTACTTTGAATGTCTCGGGCACAACACGAACAATTACTCGATGGGACTCCAAATGGGCTGGTGGTCAGGACCAAGGCGACTATGTCTTGTTTGGTTTGAATGAATTGTGCAGCATCACGATATCCAGTTACAATTCAGCAGGAGCGATTTCGTCCTTCTGGTTCAATAGTGCAGCACTTGACGCCAAACCCAAAGATGTAAAAGAACCTACCTACTTAGGTCTTGCACCCATGTCTCATACAAGTTACACCATTGGCAGTAAAGTCACAGTCGCTCTTGTCTATGACGAGATCATTGGTTCGATTTCCAGCGGTATGAGCGTCACGACCAACTTGAGTACTACTCCATTTACATATCAAGGTGGAGTTGGCACCAACGTGCTTTACTTTGAAGGCACGGTTACCTCAACCGCTCAAAGCGCAAGTGTTGTAACGATTAATGGCAGTGTGTACGATTTAGTAAATTAAAAGAGTCAGAGGTTTGTGCTTTACATGTTGCACAAACCTCTGATTTATACTGGCAGGATAATTGCGACTCTTTCGCGAATATATAATGTTACGAATAGAATTATACCCTATTCGCATGTGAAATTAAGGAGTTGACAAGCTTGTCAGAAATGATACGTTATTTGGTATTACCTTTGGAAGAAGTGATTGTGTTTCCGCACGCCATGTTGCGGTTGGATTTTATACAACACAGAGTAGAAAAAGAGTTAGAGCAAGCCATGGTTCGTGGAGAACAAATCCTCGTGGTGGGCTACAGAAAAGAAGAGAACGCAGTTTCCGGCAAAGTTGAAATCAGCAAATTGCCCCGGGTTGGCACACTGTGTAGCATCAAACAAGTTATGAAACTACCCGAAGGGCAAAAGTCGGTGGTCATGGAAGGGATCCAACGAGGAATCGTAGATATCTATCATCAGGAAAACGACAGCCCACTAACGGCAATGGTCATGCCCTGGCCGGATGATTCATACGCAACGGAGCAGCAGCAGATTTCCGTGGAGCGGTTGTTGGAACGCTTTCGCTTATTATCCACGAAAAATAGTGCAAGATACCCCTCGTCTTTGGTGAAAGACTTACTTTTACTAAAAGAACCGGGGCATTTTGGCGATTTTTTGGCGACTCATTTGCAATTAGAGTTTACCGATAAACTTCAGTTGTTGCAAGAAACATCGTTGCAGAAAAGATTAGTGCAATTGAATGTGATGGTCGATAAAGCCATTCAACGACAAGACCTGGAAGTCTTCATACAACAGCAGACCCAGTTGAAGATGTCGAAAAGTCAACGAGATTACTATCTGCGCGAGCAAATGAAAGTCATACAAAGTGAATTAGGCGAAACTGAGGAAAAGCAAGCCGAAAAAGAGCGTATGTTGGCACAGGTAGAAGCGATTGTCAATCTTGCCGAAGAGCATAAGGAGAAAATCAAGAAAGAGATCGTCCGTTTGGAGCGCATGCCGGCCAGTACTCCTGAAGCGGCAGTTTTGCGTCAGTATTTGGAAACTGTCTTACAACTTCCCTGGGATACCCTCAGTGAAGACGTGCTCGATATCCATTTTGCTGAAAAAGTTTTGAATGAAGATCATTATGCTCTAGACAAACCCAAAGAACGAATTTTAGAATATTTAGCGGTTCGTCAGTTAAGCCAAAGCTTGAAAGGCCCCATCATTTGCTTGGTAGGACCTCCGGGAACCGGCAAAACTTCTCTTGCTCGCTCTGTGGCACGGGCGTTGAACCGTAAATTTATCCGCTTGTCCTTAGGCGGTGTGCGCGACGAAGCCGAAATTCGCGGTCATCGTCGCACCTATGTGGCTTCCATGCCCGGGCGAATCATTCAAAGTATTCGTCAAGCAGGCGTTCGGAATCCGGTTTTCCTTTTAGATGAAGTTGACAAAACCAGTTCCGATTTCCGGGGCGATCCGGCCTCGGCACTTTTAGAGGTGTTGGACCCGGAACAAAACAGCACCTTCTCTGATCACTATTTGGAAATCCCCTTTGATTTGTCGCAGGTTTTGTTCATTACAACGGCTAACAATGCGTATCAGATTCCGCGACCGTTATTAGACCGGATGGAACTTTTGGAATTGAGTAGCTATACCGAGGAAGAAAAACTCGAAATCGCCAAGCGTCACCTGATGCCCAAACAATTAAAGGAAAACGGGGTCACTGCTGAACAATTACAGATTCCGGACAAGACCATGCGTCGTATCATCAGTTTATATACCCGCGAATCCGGGGTGCGACAATTGGAACGCCAAATCGGGGCGATCTGTCGCAAACGAGCTCGTCAGATTTTGGACGGTGAAACTGAAACCTTGAGTTTGACGGTGAATCGACTAGAGAAATACTTAGGTATTCCTCGTTACAGTCACACCGAAGCAGAAAAGCAAAACCAAGTCGGTGTTGCCACCGGTATGGTTTGGACCGAAATGGGCGGCGAGATCCTTCCCATTGAAGTCAGCTTAATGCAAGGCAAAGGTGACTTGATTTTGACCGGAAAACTTGGCGAAGTCATGCGCGAGTCTGCACGAATTGCATTAAGTTATGTGCGTTCGCGCGGAGAGTCCTACGGCTTGAAACCGGATTTTTACCAAAACGTAGATATTCATATTCATGTGCCGGAAGGGGCCGTACCAAAAGAAGGGCCTTCAGCTGGGATTACCTTGGTGACGGCTTTAGTTTCTGCCTTCACCAAACACCCGGTGCGGCGTGATATTGCCATGACCGGAGAAATCACCTTGCGGGGTAATGTCTTACCGATTGGCGGCTTAAAAGAAAAATTACTAGCTGCCTACCGAGCAGGACTACACGAAGCGGTCGTGCCGGAAGAGAATCGCAAAGATATGGAAGAAATTCCGGAGGTTGTCCGCAAACGCTTACAGATTCATTTTGTCGATCAATATGAACAGGCTATACCAAAACTTATTCCCGGATTAGATCGCCAAATGCGACAACAGCAATAAGGAGAGCGCTATGAAGATTAAATCGGTAGAACTGGTGATGTCGGCGGGTTTTATGTCCCAATGTCCACCAGACTCCATGCCGGAAATCGCTTTGGTAGGCCGTTCTAACGTGGGAAAATCAACCTTGATCAATACCATGTTACAAAGAAAGAGCTTGGCCAGGACTTCCGGAACACCGGGAAAGACCCAAACCTTGAATTTTTACAAGATCAACGAACGCTTTCATTTGGTAGATTTGCCCGGTTATGGCTATGCAGCTTTAGGGAAAGGCAAACAGCAAACACTCAGTTTGCTGATGCAGGACTATTTGGTCAGGAGACCCCAATTGTGTTTAGTGGTGCAGTTGGTAGACAGTCGTCATGAACCATCCGCTTTGGATCAGGAAATGACTGAGTTCTTACAACATTATAATCGACCTTTCATTGTAGTCGGCACAAAAAGAGACAAATTAAAACGCAGTCAATGGCAGCAGGCGGCATCTGTTTTACGAAAAACCTTGCAGTTACACGAAGCTCCTTTGCTCTTCAGTGCAGGGGAGGAAGCCAGCCGAGAGGCTCTATGGGATCAGCTCATCGCAAGGGTTCCTGAAATCAAAGAACCGGAAGAATTGATTTAGGTAGTTTGGAGGGAAAGGTATGGACCTTACAGTACAAGCCAATGGCATTAAACTGGTCCTGCAGGTGTTTGATCGTAAAAGCGAAACACAGCCCATCATTCCCTATCTTCCACAGAAAAAAACGTTTCCGGCATTAGCTACGCTGGCTTCTCTGCCGCGAGCAACACCGGAATCTCAAGGGGTGCCTTCGGAATTGCTACAACAGTTTCTTGTGGCATTACAAAAGGATCACTCCTTGGATTTGCATACCCTAATGATCCTGCGTAACGGTCAGGTAATCTCTGAAACCGCTTATGGAGATTATAATCCGCAGATTTGGACGTCGACCCATTCACTTTGCAAATCAGTGACCGGGTTAGCGATTGGGATGCTGATCGACGAGGGGAAACTCAGTCTACAAGACCGGGTGGTCGATTTGGTGAAGAAGAGTGGTTTGGTTGCAAAGGTGACTCACAAAGCCCTGACAGTACGCCATCTTTTGACAATGAGCAGTGGCATCACCTTCAATGAGTTAGGGGCTGTTACCGAAACCGATTGGGTGAAAGCTTATTTGGAATCGGCTTTTCGTTTTGAGCCAGGAGCAGAGTTTGCCTACAACAGTATGAATTCGTATATGCTCTCGGTCATTGTCCGAGATGTCAGCGGTCAATCGCTCATGGAATACCTTAAGCCACGTCTGTTTCGTCCGTTGCAGATTCAACGAGTAGACTGGGAAGTTTGCCCAAAAGGCATTGAAAAAGGCGGCTGGGGTATGTATTTGACCCCTGAAGACATGGCAAAAATTGGCTTGCTTTATTTGCAGAAGGGAGTCTGGCAAGGAGAGCGCTTGATTTCGGAAGCCTGGATCAGAGAAGCCACTCAAATGCAAATGGCAGCACCGCAATCGACCGGGGCGTATCACTATGGTTATCATATATGGGTGGGAAAACAAGGGAAGTCGTTTTTATTGAATGGTATGTTCGGCCAAAATGTGATCGGTTATCCCAACAGTAACCTCCTCATTGCAACAACCGGTGGAATCAGCGAATTGTTTCAACAAGGCGGATTCTTCCGTGAACTGCATCGGTTTTTCGCTCAGTATCTTCCTTCTTCACAGGCACTGCCGGAAGACCCGGTTGCTCTGCAAAAATTACGAGATTTGCAATGGCTTCCCAATCATGGCTGGAACAAGAAATGGACGATGCAAGAAAGGGAAGTGCAAACCTTACCGGAATTAAGCAAGCAGTTCAAAAACCGCTCCTATAAAATTCAAGGGGATCAGAATGCCAACATTGGCCTTATGCCTCTCATCCAGCAGGTGACGCAAAACAGTTACAGCAAAGGGTTGCAACGTTTGAAATTGTTTTCGACAGAAAAGCATTTTTATGTTTTGTTCGAAGAAGGCAATGAGAAATATACCTTGCCCATTGGTTTTGGAAAGGGGATCGCGACCCAAATTGAAATCCGTGGTGAATCCTACTGGGTCAGCAGTCAGGGTGAATTTGCCTATGATGAAGATCTCCGATTGGTGTTGAAATGCCGATTTTCGTTTTTGGAAATCCCCAGTTCGCGTTTGATGAAGATTTTCTTTGAAGAGGGGTCTGCTGAAATTGAACTCACGGAAATACCGGGACGAAAAATCATCTTTGAGGGGTTAGCCTCCGTCAGTGAAGAAGCCTTTAAGACCAAATTTGTGGAAGCACTGGTATCGAAAATCGATGGTGATTATTTGACCTACAAAATCAATACTCTGTTTGCGCCTCACCTGATTGGCAAACAAGAGATTTAAAGGATTGGGGACGGTTCTCTCCCTCTCAATTATTCCAAACAAATGGAAAATTATTAGGGCAGAGAACCGTCCCCCCCCCAAAAAAAGCTAAAAAAAGTAACCAATGCTTTTGCAAAGGTTACTTTTTTGCTTTTCCTATTTAACAACAATATTGACCAGACGGTTTTTGACGAGGATGACTTTGACCACCGTTTTTCCGTCCAAGAAAGGAGCCAAGGTCGGTAGTTCCAGAGCCATGGAACGAATGGTTTCTT
>CAYLVS010000059.1:0-2770 GCA_964387185.1 uncultured Oscillospiraceae bacterium
CAGGATTACATTGATTGCGGCAATTCCTGCAGCTGTAGCCAGAGGGTTTCCCCCTGTCGTAGTCGAGTGCAACAGAGGATCCGGGAACATGCCACGGAAAGCTCTTTCGGTGCAAACGCAGGCAGAAAGGGGAACTACAGATCCGGAAATGGATTTGCCGAGGCAAAGGATATCCGGGGCAACATCGTAGTAGTCTGTAGCGAACAGATATCCGGTTCTGCCCATGCCGGCCTGTACTTCATCCGCCATCATCATGATGTCGTATTTGTCGCACAGTCGCCGAATGGCCGGGATGAAATCATCCGGCGGAACGATAACGCCGCCTTCACCCTGGATAGGCTCATAGACGATGGCTGCCGGCAATTCACCAACGAAATCGAGAACATCCAGCATCTTTTCCAGGTATTCCACATCACCGTAAGGTGCGAAGCGGGTACCTTGCATCAATGGGAGGAATGGTCCGCGAAAATGTTCTTTAGAAGTCAAGGACAGGGCACCCATGGTCTTTCCGTGAAAGTCGTTCTTAAAGGCCACATAATAGTGCCGGCCTGTGGCTAGGGTAGCCATCTTCAACCCGCATTCGATTGCTTCCGTTCCGGAAGAGGTGAAAAAGGTGTACTGAAGATCTCCCGGTGTAACATCTGCCAAAATTCGAGCCAGCATGCTGCGGTTGGAATCCACCAGTTCCGCGCTGGACAGCGGCTGCTTGGCAAGCTGGTTCATAACGGCCGTTACTACTGTATCATGGCGATGACCGCAATTGAAGGCTCCGAATCCGCCCAGGCAGTCTATGTACTCTTTTCCGTGGAGGTCTGTAAAGGTGTCACCCTTTGCCATCCACTCCATGGCCATATCATCGCCTCCTGCGGCTTTGCGGTATTCCAGGAAACCTGGGTTTATGTGATTGTCAAAGTTGTGTCGGGTTTCCTTGATGAATTTTTCCATCTCACCATCTTCTAAGCTTTTCTTGGATATGATATCCAACGCATACTCGGTGTATTGCAACACCTCATCAAAACTTTTTCTTGGCATGACACTCTCCTTCTCTAAATTAATTCCTCTCACTATAACCATGTTTTTGGGGTAGAATCCGCGAAGGAATTATATCACGGCTTCTACAGCTTCCTTTAATATATCGTAGCACTTATCGCAATCCTCCCTCGATGCAATAAGTGGCGGTACCATACGTATGATCGTCTTTCCGATGGCGGTTACCATCAGTTTCCGATCCAGGCATTCGTGCTTGATATCCGCAGCCTTCTCCAGATCAAATTCCACACCCACTAAAAGTCCTGCATTTCGAACTTCTTTCACATGAGGTAGCGTGCGAAGCTTCTCGGCGAAATATTCGCCCATTTCCCTGGCATTTCCGGCCAGGTCTCTATCCAGAAGCTCCCGGATCTGAGCGTAGGCTGCTGCACAGCACACGGGGTTTCCTGCATATGTAGATCCATGGGTTCCTCCGCCAAAGGTAGCTGCAACTTCTTTTGTGCAAGCCATGGCGCCGATGGGGAATCCGCCTCCCATAGCCTTGGCCATGGATACGCAATCCGGTTTGATGCCGTAATTCATATAATCCATTACTTCTCCCGTTCTGCACCAACCCGTTTGAACCTCGTCCAATAAAAGGAGCAACCCTTTTTCGTCACAGAGTTTCCGTAGTCCGGTCATAAATCCTTGCGTTGCAGGGATAACACCACCCTCACCTTGGCAGGGCTCTACCAGGATGGCTATGGTATTGTTCGTTATTGCTGCTTCAAAAGATGCCAGATTATTAAACTCTGCATAAGTAAAGCCCTCCAGCATGGGTTTGAATCCCATCTGCAAGGCATTATCTGTCTGTCCTGTGGCCGACAGTGCGCCATAGGTTCTGCCGTGGAAGCTGTTGATTGCGGTGATAATATGGAATTTATCAGGGCCGTAGTTGTCGGTTCCGTACTTTCTTGCAATCTTGATCATAGCTTCATTGGCTTCGGTTCCGGATTGCTGATACAGAACTTTATCCATCCCGATGGTTTCACAGATGAGCTGGGATAGAATGGCTTGTGGGATGGTATAGGGGTAGTTAAAAGTATGTATAATCTCTCCCACCTGATTTTTTACCGCTTCTACTACCTTAGGATTACAGTTTCCTGCACTGTTAACTGCAATTCCCCCGTAGAAATCCAGGTAAGCGTTGTCGTTCTCATCATATAGATACATCCCTTCCGCACGACAAGCCACGAAAGGAAACCGCTCATAGGTTTCGATCATGTATTTCGTACACAGATCTTTGACCTGATCGGCAGTTAAATTGACATCTTTTAGTTGCATTGTCCGGTTCCTCCTCCAATTCACTACAATGTTATTAAACTATTTCTACATCCATAGTCTAAACCTTGCAGTAGGAATAGAGTCAACAGACAATTTCAAATTTTCTGTCTACTTATCGTTTTTATCGTTTTACCATGACCTGTAACTTGAAAAAGGCCTTGCGATCGTAGTTACTGGAGGTAGGAAGCTCTACCAGAATCTCACTGATACAGTCACCTACCACCTGATATTTATGGGTAAATATGTAATCCATTAATTTCTTCAAGCCCTCTTCTTCCCGATTAAACCCGTCACAATAGAGGCAAACATACATGCCCTCGGGAATAATCTCCACGCCGTCAGAGGATTCAAATTCATCGTCAATGAACACAAAGACCTCCGTAGCCATCAACTCCCTCTTCATAAAATAATCATGACGGATAATGCTGCCAACGTTGCAAAAGTAGCTCATAGGGAA
>CAYLVS010000059.1:2780-8918 GCA_964387185.1 uncultured Oscillospiraceae bacterium
AACCGATGGAGCACATAGTTCTTTTTTAGGGCTCTAAGAACCTGTTCGTAATACTCCATTCCGTAGCTGTAAGCATTGATTTTCGTATCATAGCAAAAGATACGCCTTGATTTTTGAAACTCAAATACCGGAATATCTTCCCGCGAGGCCACCTCGTAACGCTGGTAGCCTTCCATAGCGCGATCGATGGTTTTCTCCGCATGTCTTAGAGCGTCTATCTGCTTATGGATGTTCTCTTTTTGAAGGCGAAGCACCTCTTTGAATTGGTCAATATTCTGATTATCGAAGCATTCTTTGATACTCGCCAGGTTCATCCCCAAGGCCTTCATATACTGAATCATGTCCAGCTGGGCACATTGTTTAATGTGATAATACCTATATCCCGTTTCAGGGTTGACCTCACATGGTTGAATGAGTTTGATTTTGTCGTAAAGCCGAAGAGTCTGTTCGGATATCCCATTTATTTTCGCCATTTTTCCTATGGTTAGTTTCTCCATTTTTCCCCTCTTACTGTACTCAGGATAGGCTTTTATATGTTTTGATGTTAGCATAAAACCTTATACATTGTATAGAGTTATTTTATAATTCTGACAATTAATTCTCCGTTGCGTATTTACAACTTAGCTTTTCTTGCTATAATAAGTGAGAACATTTGGAAAATTCTTATAAGTATTTTTCCAAATGATTTCTAACTTTAGAGGTCGTACTTTTTAGTGTTTTATTTGTTTTTTCCATTAATAAAGGAGGGTTTATTATGGATGTAGGCTTTTTATCCGTCATACCTCCTTTGCTTACTATCGTTTTAGCCATAGTAACAAAGGAAGTTCTCCTGTCTCTGTTCATCGGTGTGTTTACAGGATGCATGATTATCGCCGAATGGAATCCAATGGGAGCAATGGAAGCGCTGGTTGGGATTCTGGTAGGCGGCTATGATGAAACGGGCGAATTTGTTATCTCCGGATGTTTGACCGATCCATGGAATATGGAGGTCATCATGATCTGCATTATGTTGGGAGGTCTTATCGGCCTTTTGATACGCTCTGGCGCGTCTCAGGCATTTGGGAATCTAATTAGCAGCAAAGTCAAAACCCAAAAGGGTGCTCAGGTAACTACCTGGTTTATCGGAATGCTTATTTTCTTTGATGATTATTTCAATGCCTTGACCAATGGTTCTATCATGAGACCGGTTACTGATCGATACGGTATCTCAAGAGAGAAATTATCCTACATTGTTGATTCAACCGCAGTAGGCATTTGTCTCATAGTTCCTCTATCATCCTGGGTTGCTTACATCGCTTCTCTGATTGCAGGCGCATACTCTGAAGCAGGAATTCAGGAAGATGCTTTTATGGCCTTCCTCAAGGTCATCCCCTATAACTACTACGCATGGCTGTCCATTATCATGGTACTGGTGGTGGCTCTCTTGAAGCTGGACTTCGGTCCCATGGCAAAAGCGGAGAAACGTACCCGGGAAACCGGACGAGTATGCGACAGGACCTTCTCCGGCGGCGAGGGGGACGATGACGATGATTTCTCCTCTATTCCCGTTTCCGACAAAGGAAAATCTATTGATCTGTTGGCTCCCATCATCCTGCTCATCGTGCTGGCCATGACCTTCATGCTCTATACCGGCGGGTTCTTTGAGACCTTCGACTTGATGGATACCTTAAACAATCTGGATGGAATGTTGGCTCTGGTCTATGCCATCGGTATATCCATAGTCTTTGCCATCATCTTTTATCGGATTCGTGGGCTGTCAAAGGTAACCGAATCCATCGCGGCTTTTGTGACGGGAACGAAATCAATGCTTTTCGTAATTATTATCTTAGCCTTTGCCTGGGGCATCGGCGCTGTAGGAGATGAGTTAGGAACTGCTGAGTACGTAGCGGATCTTTTCGTAGGTAGCGTGCCCGGCTGGATCGTTCCGATGATCCTGTTTGTCTTTGCTTGCGCTATGACCTTCTCTACAGGGGCCTCCTGGGGAACCTATGCCATCATGATCCCCATCGCTGTTCCCTTGGCTGTGGCCATGGACGTCAGCGTCTATGCCTGTATCGCTACCGTTATCGGCGGCGGTGGTTTCGGTAATCACTGCTCTCCGTTGGCTGACACCGCGATCCTGGCCTCTGCGTCCTCCAACATCCGGCATACAGACCACATCAAGACCCAGATTCCTTACTCTCTTACTTGTGCGGGTGCCGCTTCCGTAGGCTACATAGCATCCGGATTTTTGGATGGATGGGTTATTCCTATGCTTATCACCCTGGCCGTCTTCTTTGCTGCTGTCTTTGTACTGGCTAAAACCTTTGGCGAGAGCAAATATCGTCTGGAGGAAATTAAGGAAGAGGATAGCGCCTGCGAAATCTAATTCATCATTGCTATAACAATGTTTAACAAGAAAAAGGCGCCTTATGGCGCCTTTTTTCTTGTTATTGATTTAGGTTGTTATTGTTGTTGAGTCCGTTATTGTTGTTATCCAAGCCGTCTCCAATACCGTTCTGGCCGTTTCCGGCTCCGTTCATCCCATTCCCGTTGTTTGGAACTCCGTTGTTGTTATCCATTATACCACCGTTCGGATTATTTGTATCCGGTACGCCGTCATAATTTGCACAGCCCGCAAACGCCAACAGACCTAAAATCAACAGAAAAGCAAGATAAGTTCTTTTACGAGTCATACTTTCATCTCCTTCCTTTTCATGAGATAGTATCTGCATTCTATGACTTTTTACACACGAATTAATTGCGCAAAATTTGGAATAATGCTATATCTATAAAATGCAATCCTATGAAAAATCAAAAGATGAAATTGGACCTTCCGACCAACTTAATAGGCCTAATTTCCTTATAATTTAGCTAAATTAGGCCTATTTCAAATATTACTTACGCTAACCGCTGATTTCTTCAAGGGATTTCCCCATGGTCTCCTTACCCAGAATAGCCACTGCAACGGCTACAGCTGCAAAAACTGCCGTCAGCATAATGAACACATACGTGAATCCTGTTTGCGTGCCGTAAGTATTGTAGATCACTGGCACAACAAAGGGAGCAGTAAATGCACCCAAACGCCCAAATGCAGTAGCCCAACCCGATCCACTTCCTCTGGCAACGGTGGGATATACCTCTGGCGTGTACGCGTAGACACATCCCCAAGCGCCCAAGCTAAAGAAGTAAAGCAAGGATCCAAAGAGCAATACTTCGGTGACGCTGCCGGCATGCCCGAAGAGCCAGGCGGCCAGCGCTGTTCCCGCGAAATAGGTGGAGAGCAATTTTTTTCGCCCGATTCGCTCCACCAGCCAGGCAGCACTGTAGTATCCCGGCAGCTGAGCTAAGCACATAATCAGTGTAAATTCAAAACTCTTCACCAGTGTGAAGCCCTTTCCCACCAATAACGTCGGGGTCCACAATACAAAACCGTAGTAGCCGAAATTCACACCAAACCAGATAATCCAAAGGACCACCGTACTTCTGATATATTTACGCGACCACAAATCTTTAAAAGTAATACGAATCTTTTCTGCCGAGCTCTTGTTTCCTTCTTCCCCTTTTTTAGCTTTATTATGGATGCCGGCCTGTTCTTCCATTGTGGAGACCAGAGAATCTGCCTCTTCGATTCTGCCGGCGGATTCCAGGTATCGGGGGGATTCCGGTATCGTTTTATAATATACAATTGCAAATAGTGCCGGGATTGCTCCAATCCAAAAGGCCACTCTCCAGCCGTAAATAGGTATCAGGAAATAAGCAACCAATGCCGCTATAATCCAGCCCCAGGCCCAGAAGCTCTCTAACAAAACACCGTTGCGCCCTCTTATTTTAGTGGGTGAATATTCACTGATAAAAGCAAAGGCAACCGGTCCTTCTCCTCCGAGTCCAAACCCGGTCAAAAATCTTAAGATAAGTAGCATCGGGTAGTTGACGGAAAACCCCGCCAGACCGCTGGCTACTCCAAAAATAATAAGGTTACTTACGATCAGTTTCTTCCTTCCCACCCGATCTGCGGCGATACCGGACAGAGTAGCTCCCAAAGCCATACCCAGCATTCCGATGCTACCTAACAATCCCAGCTGGCCGGTGGTTAGGGCCCAATCTTCTCCAATCGCGGCCATGACACCGGATACCATCCCCTGGTTCATGGCATCAAACATCCATGCGATGCCCGTTATAAAAAATACCTTTCGCAGCATAGGTGTGGATGGAAGTTGATCAATACGCTGTGCAATACTTAACATAATTTCTCCTCTTTGTTACTTTAAATAACCTTTTTTACTCAGCTGTTCCTCAATATAGTCAAGTGTCTCCTTCGAATCTGCGGACACGGTGTGATAGTGGAAGTCATCCGTGAGATGCTTCAGCGGAGAAATTTGACCTGTCTTTAATTGAGCCACAAACCTGTCTACATCCTTTCTGGAGGAGAGCATCAATTCCGCCTTCAACTCACCGTAGATTTCATGGTCTACAAAGACATCTAGGACCTTGCCTCCTGCATCGACAATGGCATACAGCTCATCGCCAATCTGTTCATCATCATGTCGGACCTTTAATAATCGGCTCAGTGTGTCGTCGCTTTGCAAAAGATATCCTTTGTGAGTGGATAAGATTTTCATTCCCGATGCGCGCAGCAATGTAATGTCCTGCACGATAACCTGGCGACTCACCTGAAATTGTGATGCAAGGAAGTTGCCGGATAAAGGATAGGCGTTACTTTCCAGCAATTGGAGTATCTTTTGTCTACGCAATTCGCCTTTCATATCTTGCCTCTTTTCCTAGCATTCCGTTATCCTATGTTGGTTATTACAGTCTTCTTTACAGCTAAAATCCTATGGGTTTAGCTCTCTTAAGCAGTATAGCACATGTGTTTACATCTGACAAGACACACGTCGGAACAAACTTCGCTACGTTCGTTTGCTCCTCCTCTTCCCCACAAAGCTTTGCTTTGCGGAGACCCCAATTTCGCTACGTTCGTTTCATCGCATGCGCTGAAAGCTCACACGCTTTGCGGGGACCCAATTAAACGTATAAAAAAGCCACAGGGTCTGTCCCCGTGGCTGTATGATTAAGATGTCATGACTGAAAGTTTTTAGAATAAACCGCCGATCGAAAGGAATACAGGGGCAAATACCAGCGCTACAATGGTCATAAGCTTAATCAGGATGTTGATGGAAGGTCCGGAGGTATCTTTGAAAGGATCGCCTACCGTGTCTCCTACGACAGCTGCCTTGTGCGCTTCACTACCCTTACCGCCGTAATGTCCTTCTTCAATGTATTTCTTTGCATTGTCCCAAGCTCCGCCTGCGTTAGCCATCATGATGGCCAGGAGAACGCCGGAGGCTAAAGCACCTGCCAGCATACCGCCTAATGCAGCGGTCCCCATGATGATGCCTACTGCTATCGGTGCAATAATGGCCAGAAGACCGGGAGCGAGCATTTCTTTCAGAGCCGCCTTAGTGCTGATGTCGACACATCTTTTATAGTCAGGCTTCGATGTGCCTTCCATAATGCCTTTGTCGTCTCTAAACTGGCATCTTACTTCTTCAATCATCTGATTCGCTGCTTTCCCTACAGAGTTCATAGTCATTGCAGAGAACAGGAAGGGAAGCATTGCTCCGATGAAAAGCCCTGCGATTACCAAGGGATCCAGCAAGCTGATGTTTGTAAGTCCTGCTACCTGGGAGTATGAGGCGAAAAGGGCCAAAGCCGTAAGTGCAGCTGAGCCGATGGCAAACCCTTTTCCAATTGCTGCTGTGGTGTTCCCGACAGCATCCAATTTATCTGTTATATTTCTTACTTCGTGAGGAAGTTCAGACATTTCCGCAATACCGCCTGCGTTGTCCGATACAGGACCGTACGCGTCCACGGCTACAACCATGCCTGTTGTCGATAGCATTCCTACCGCTGCCAGCGCGATTCCGTACAGTCCCGCAAAGGCATTTGCAACCAGGATGCCGATAGCAATGCAAACGATTGGCCAAACGGTGGAAAGCATACCTACCGCATATCCGCTGATAATAGTCGTAGCGGAACCGGTCTGGCTCTGCTCAGCAATCTTCTTTACATGACTGTAATCGGCGGATGTGTATATCTCAGTAATCTTACCGATAGCAGTTCCTACTACCAGCCCCGAAATAATTGCAATTGCACAGT
>CAYLVS010000060.1:0-1453 GCA_964387185.1 uncultured Oscillospiraceae bacterium
TTTTAATCTCTTCAACCGTAAGTACCTGCTCCATTAAGAATCTCCCTTCCGATTTCTCTCAATCTCCATCGCAATACTCTCTTTCATTATAATATTATAGCATAAATGGAAATTAGTTTTGATCTAATCCACTAACTTCTCTACCAATTCCTTTTCACCTCTCAAATTAGCCAAACCGGCACAAGCCAGTTGGATTTGTCCAGTGGAAAAACGTTGCTGTACAGGCATACCACACAGCCTTCGCCAATCTCTTTGCCGGATTTGTTCAACACATTGAAGTTCTTTGTTGCGTCCTTGCCAGGGTTTGCGGATTTTTTAATTTCAATTGGGTAAAGGGTATTGTTTTGTTCCAAAATTAAGTCGATTTCCTTGCCATCAGTATCACGGTAATAATAGATTGGCGGACGTTTACCGGCATTGTAATAGCTTTTTAAAATTTCGCCTACCACGTAGGTTTCAAAAAAAGCGCCGGACATAGCCGACACCTCAAGGGTTTTTCCACTGTCCCATCGAGTGAGGTATGCACAAAGACCTGTGTCCATGAAATACATGTTCGGCGATTTAATGGCACGCTTTAAGACGTTGTTAAAGTATGGCTGTATCAAGGCGATAATACCTGACGAAACTAAGATTGAAAGCCACTGCTTGGCAGTGGGCGCACTGATTCCCACATCCTTTGCAAGATCGGCATAATTAACCATCTGACTAGTCCGTGCGGCGCAGGCTGTCATAAAGTTTAAAAACGCAAGCTCATCCCCAACCTGGGTTAAATCCTTTATGTCTCTTTGGAGATAGGTATTCACATACGCACTATAAAATCGCTCCCAAGTAAATTCGCTTGAATATGCTACAGGCATTGAGCCTTTGTGAATGCGCTCATATACATCGTGAAGATTTTGCGGAGTGCGTTCGTTTAGTCGTTCTAGCATCGCTTGATGGTTGCACACAAAAGGGTCACTTTTCACTTCTGAAATCTCGCTGGCCGACAAGCCAAACATCTGAATAATTGCCATTCTCCCCGCAAGGCTCTCTGTTACATTCTTCATCATATGAAAGGATTGGGAACCTGTCAGCCAAAAGTCGCCTTTACGCTTGTGGGTATCCGCATATATTTTGATGTATGGAAGTATCTCCGGCGCATATTGAATCTCATCAATAATTACAGGTGGTTTGTATCTTTGCAGAAATAAATCAGGGTCACTCTTTGCCGTAGATCTTGCTAACGGATCGTCAAGTGAAACATACTTACGTTCTGCCTCCGCAAGTCTTTGCAGCATTGTTGTTTTTCCTACTTGACGTGGCCCGGTGACAATTAAGGCAGGAAACTGCTTGCTTGCCTCTAATATCTCATTTTCCAAAGCTCTGTTAATATACATGCGCTCACCTTCCATCGGTAAATATAAACTTTGATTTTATTATACCCGATATTGTGAAAGTATACAACTTATATCAT
>CAYLVS010000060.1:1553-8876 GCA_964387185.1 uncultured Oscillospiraceae bacterium
TATATTAGTACATAGATTCTGATGCAACCGTATTTACATACCCAGTATTTATAGAACCAGGAGTTTTTCATGGACCAGATACGAGAATACGCGGATCTCTTTCTGAAACACTGTAAACTGCAGCGTCGCTTAACAGATCACAGCATAAATCCCTGCTACTAGAATCTGGTGTAGACATTAAATATATCCAGGAATTTTTAGGTCACAGCACCATTTCAACGACACAGATCTACCTCCATACATCGGATGAGGAAAAGCGCAGGATCTTAGCCAGTAAGCATCCCCGGGAGCAGATGCGACACCGGCGATGATAGATACGATTATATGTCTTCCAGATTCCGCTTTGAATAGACTATACGGTGAATCTCCACTAATTTTTCACGTTCATTGACAGTATAAAAAACGGCGTAACTATTAACAGTCAGGATGCGATACTCCCGAACTAACGGCTTCGCCGGCTGATACACACGACATGAGTATGGAAATTCATTTAGTCGAGAAATGGATACATCCAAAGAGTCAAGTAAATCAAGAGCTGCCTTCGGCGCAGCTAATGTTTCAGCGATGTAATTTACTGCGTCTGCTATATCGCTGTAGGCGACAGGAAGATAGGAAAGCCTATACATCTTCTGTCGCCTTCTGTTGGAACTTTCGCCTCAAATCAGAGAATACTTCTTTATGGCTAAGGCGTTTTCCGGTGGTCTCTGCCTCCAACTCCGCTTCCTTCAGTTTGAAATAAATTTCACTTTCAAACTGGTAGCCCTCAAAGGCTTCCATGCTCATTACGACCATGTCTCCATAGCCGTTCTTGGTCAAAAAAACGGGTTCTGAGCTTTCGTGAACGGTTCTTGATATATCGGCAAAATTGTTCCTGAGGTCCGATACAGGTCTGATGTGCCGCATCTCTGTCACCTCCTACTCTATTTACAGCAAATTTTATCATAATTATGCTAAGTGCACAAGCGGCGAATCTCCTCTGATTTTCTTTACCACAGCCGGTGCAACAGCCAATAATCCATCTTGCTATCCACAATCACATAATCATCAAAGGTCTTCGTTATCTCACCCTCATACTCTGCGGTAAATTGGAAATTAACTTGCTGTGGCTTGCTCTTCCCCCATCGGTTGAGCATGGTTCTATCCCAGAGTTCCCCTTGATAAATGGTTTCCCCTTGAGGATCTTTCTTGCCGGTGCTCGTCAACACCGTTTGATAGCCTGCCGCCCCAAGGATTTCAGCAGTGACTCTCTGCGGATTTCCGGCAACATGGGCAGAAAGCAGAAACCGCTCGCCGGACCAGAATACATTGGTGCCCCGCTTCCTAGGAGCTTTCATCCCCACATATTCGTTATACGTGACTTTTTGATTGAACTCTTCTCCAAACAGAGACACATTGTATTTCTTCCTATTCTCATTCCATTCATCGGTGTGGCTGATCCAGCCGGTAATCTTTCCTTCCGAAACAACGATAAAATCATGACTTCCCACACCTGTTCCTGTCTGGTCACTCACGGTACAGACTACTTGATACCGACCCGCTTCAGCCGGAACGGGTACCGAATCGGTGAGAACTGCAGGATAGACTCCGGTCACATGGGCTTGAATTCCGGTATGGGTTTGTGCGAAAATCAATTTCTGTTCCCGGTAAAGCTCTGTTGTCAGCCTGAGCTCATCCTTTTCCGTATCGTCAACTCGTATTTGTAGCCGGTATTGATTGCCCTCCTTTACGACCTTGGGTATGGTGCCAATGGACTCAATCCAGGGTCCGCTTCCGCTTCCCTGTACGTAAAATGTCCGCATCTCCACATTGGAAAGCTTATCGTAATCCGGGTTTCCCGCAGGTAGCACCGGTCTTGTGGTGTTGTCCTCCTGCCAATGCTCCACCGTGTATTTCCCGTCCACAGAAAATCGTTGAATCGGCTCATTTAAGACAGTTCCACTAATGGATACAACATCCCCGGATTCATTCAATATTACAGCCGCATCCGGATGAGGTCCCAGGTTGAATGGAGTATGGGTGTAGCGCCAAAATTCCTTTTTCGAGGGATCCTCTTCATAATCGTAATAATCGATTGCATAGTGAACCATCTCATTGAGCTTATAGACCAAACCCTTCTCTTCTTTATCGGCAGGTGACTCCTGTATAATAGCCGTATCCGCCTGCTGCGCTGTCCACCGGTTCAAGGAGGAGGCGTCTGAGAAGGTCTCCGTATCCGCGTAGACCTTGACTCCGTCTTGGACGGAATAGAGCTGTAAATTACGGATGAAATGATTTCCTTCCGGCAATTGAAAGGTCAACGAAGCCCCCTTGTATGCATCCTTTTGCAGGTAATACTTTTTGTCGCTGTCCTCCCCGGATAAAAAGTAGTTCATGTTTCCCCAGCCCTTTTTATCGGTGTCCACGATTACAGAGGTCATATTAGTGAAGTCGCCCGAAGTATTATTATAGGCCGAGGCGGTCAAAGAAAAGGATTTGGTGCCTTCCAGTTCACCGGGATTCAGGTCGTAATCGTTGGGGCAATTGTGCATGGCATCCTGGGAATTGCTATTCTTGGCCAGGACATTCCATCGGTGATTGATCCAACCGTCTTCTTTATTCTTGTAAAAGAGCGGTAAAGTGTAGGTTACGGAATAGTTTCTGTCATTGCGCCACTTGGGATTCGAAAGGGTGGAGACCAGCGTGAATATCGCTGTCTTACCATCAGGGATTTGAAAGTCAAAGGCCTTTTTGTCCGGATTGGTGTTTTTCCAGACTGTATGATTCGCCACCCCGATATCCCCGTCAATTACCTCAGCATTTCGCACTTGTCCATAGGCACCTATTTGCGGAAGAGCTTTAAAACTGCCCTTAATGCGGACATAGCCTCCCGGGAGAGGCTCGATTGAAAGGGTTTCATTCTCTGCATCTATCGGCATGCTTCCCTGCGTTTCCTCTACTAAATCCACAGAAAGAGTGTCGAGCCACAGTTTTGCCCGGACTTCTTTTCCATATTCGCTGGCGAAAAAGGTCAATACATGCTCTCCTGGTTGCAACAACTCAGGATGGCTGTAATGCCCTGTGCCGGAGTTGGGAACACAGGCATTCCATAATTTATCGTCAATTTTTACATAGCTCTGGGTCCAGTCAGAATTCCCTCCGCTATAAGCATAGGACTTCTGAAGCAAATAATTGAAGGAAAGAACACCCTGCTTCCCTTCCGGTACGGTAAAGGTAATTGCCGTGGTCTCGGGATTAGAAGGGTCATAGCTGTATCGGTTGCTATCGGTCTTCCTGTAGAGGTCCGCCCCTTTATAATAGCCTTCACTGACACCGGATCCGGCAATTGTAAAGAAGAGATTCGTATCTTGATCCTCAAAATCTTCAAAGTACGAAACGGTCGTGCCAAATCCCCCCGCTGAAAATTGAGCGCCCTCCGGCGATTCTGTGAGAGGTGATACTATTAAGGAGTCTCCGGAAAATCCGTCCGCCCTCTTCATCTCATACTCGTAATAGTAGGTTTGATTTGGATTCAGATTATAGGTTTTCGAAATGGTACCTTGCAGCTCCTGCTCCACGGAAACTCCCAGCACATTCTTTTCCTTCTCACCGGCGGCCAATAGGGCTTCGCCGAGCCCGCTTCCCTCAACTGATTCCCGATCCGTAATAATTAGCCTGCCATTTCTCCTTTCAAGTTTTGCAGTTAAAGAATCCATAAGAAGCTCTTCATACCCTGCTGCATTGGTTTCGTCGTAGACGATTACAGCATTGATGTCCTTTCCTGCTTTGAAATTTTTTTCCGTATAGCGCTTGAGAATCTGAGAAAGGGACTGCTCCCATTTCAATATATAGTTTATGCTCTCACCGTTACCAACGCTGTTATATCCGACCTGCAAGGCTGCCAAGGCATCGGAAGTATAGCCGTTTTCAACCGTCCTCAGTGGTATATCCAGTTCGTTGTAGTAGTCTCCTGCCCGCACTATATCAGTCTCAGGATCGAAAACGAAGACCTTAAGACGTTGTTGGTAAATATTGTAGCCCATGTTGTACACATAGACCCAATATGCGCCGTTGCACACATATATCTGCCCGTCGATTTCTCTTGCAAAGGGCACTTTATCAGACATGGTCAACTCTTCATCATCGCGGATGTAAGTTTGTTTTACATAGCCGTCATGAACGCCATATAAAGTGGCGTGATTATAATCGTAACTACTCGAGCTTGTATCCCATGTATACACAAGGTAGTTGCATCGTCCTCCTTCGTCATAGATGGGGGTTACCGTCTGTTGCGGGCGTTTACTGTCACGCTTTTCCGGAGAGGTAAAATACAGTTGATTGTCCCGGCTGTAGATTCGCGTTTGAGTAATGTAAGAATTGTCCAGATCACCGCCGGATGTCCTCTCCCGGGTAACGGTATTGATAATGAGTTTTCCGTCCACATCAACGCCTAGTAACTCGTGAGTTGGTACTCCTGGCGACGAATGGGGAAGTGGAAGTTTTTGCAGTTCTACCGAACCTCTTTCCGGATCAAAAGTCCCTCGGTTCATGGTATCTCCATGACCTGTTACGAAATGTATTTTTCCCTCCAGCCTCTTGAATTTGCCATCTATGATTGTTCCCTTGTAGATTTTACTTACCTGACCTGAGAGTGCGGATATCCGATAAATCCCATCTTCTTTTATAGTGTAGATCTGCTCTTTCTCTGCGAAGCAGTTTTTCCCCACCTCCATGTTCAGGAGGGTCAGAAAAGACCCATTGTCCTTTGTCAGGATTAATGTCTTACCGTTTGCTACAAAGTAGAGGAACTGACCCGTATCATCCTGAGCAAAGTAAGGACCGGTCTTGGGGACAGTCAACAGTTCATCGGTGAATGTGTAAGTCCATCTTTTTTCACCCGATGCCGCATCCCAGTCCCAACAGCTGATTGTATAGGGCGACACCGGATAACCCTTGTTGTCCGTGCTGGGCCAACTTGCGTCAATCTTATAGAACCTCTCTTCATCGACAATGTAGTTTTCATCTTCGTAGAAGGTCCATTCGCCTTCATATCCGAAAGGCGTTTTTATAGTCGCGGTTCTGGTTGCGGCCTTGCCTCCATTGTGCGAAGCCGTAGGCACCATTTTCTCCAAGGTGATGTGCGCGTCCACTCTCTGCCTCAAGAGTTCCTGCTCAATACGGGACAGGTTTGCTTTCACCCTATCGTACTCTGCTGTTCCGCCTGCCAGGATTGTGATGTCGGCAGTCTTTACCGCTATTGGTTCCAGGCTGACCACCGGTGCTACGTTGATTACTTCGGATGCCCGAACCGCCTCCCCTGTCAAATAGTCTCCTTCTGTTATGTATTCAGGCAGTGTTTCCTCTACCCAAACATCCTTTGTGATCAGCTTGATTTCAAAGGGGCCCACCCCTTCCTTCAGGAAGGCCACCTTTTTTCCCCTTCCAAAAGAGTAATCCCTATTTCCGGGCATAGCTTCCAATGGAATCCATTCTTCACCGCCCACCTCTGTATATAACCAGGTTCGGTGTATCTGGTCTCCGTCTGTAAGGGTGCCGTCTTCTACCACGATTTCTGCCTGATTGGAGGCGGCATTGCGAATGTAGCAGGATTCCAAAAATAAATCCGCTTCCGGAGGTTCGTCCTGTGAGACGGAAAAGTCTGCTGTCACTTGATCTTTATTACCATTCTTGTCTTCTGCGTATATGGTGTATCGATAGTCGGTATTTTCCATGTTCTTCGTCAGAAACTCCAGATGGCAATTGAAATAAAATTCGTCAGAAGCCTGGGCTTGAATTGGTCTGGTCTTGATTGTGGCACTATTGCTGAAGCTGTTCTCGCTTGAACCCATATTGTGGTGGAGGCTTATCGTCTCCCCTGTGTCGGGATGCTCCAGCTCCACGCGAAGAGAGGCCAGATCAACGCCGGGGTTTTTGGCCACAGCTATGTGAAGGGTAGTCTTGCGGTTCTGCTTCAGAGGGCCGGTGAGATTGTGAAGGATTGTGGGCGTGGGGAGAACCTGGATCGGTTTTGTTACGGAGGCCTCATTGCCGCCCTCAGGCGTTACCCTCAGCTTCACGCTATAGTCGCCGGGTGTTTGGTAGGTCACCGTGGCTCGTGTATCAGAAATCCGCTTTGTAGTACTGTCCGCAGCGGTAAATCGGTTAGTTGCTTTTCCTTCTGCATAGGCTCTGGCAGCTGACCAGAGTTCTTCTCCCACTAAGAAAACAGAGCTATCTTCTGCAAGGGTAGGATGGCCCGCGTACGTGGTCGGAGGCAGCGATAGCTCTGGGTTGACGCTGATTTCTATGCCCGGTTCCGGTTCAGGGGGAAGGATTGGTGGATCATCTGGCTCCTCAGGTGGTGCCGGGTTTTCCGGCGGAACTTCAAAGAGCATGACCTCCCCTTCCACTGAAAAGGTCTGGTAGTAGAGACGGCCATCATAGACGCTTTTGTGAACGCCGATAAACTGCCCTTGTGTCAGCCCGCTATCCGAGAGCACCGAATTAAAATAAAAGTGTTCTATTATATAATCCTCGTCGAGGCCCGCATTGCGCCAGGCCGGGTTTTCACTGAGAAATACGGAGGCGGTGGCATGTTTGTCGGCGGTGGAGAAGCCGGCTTGTATGGCAAATTTACCAACATAATTTGCCGCGGTTTGGTTGGTCTTTATCTGGGTTACCGTGAGCCAGTCTTTCATATACGCTGCCGTTCCGGAGTCCGAATCTCTAGGGAAGTCGTCGTTACAATAGAGCCCTCGGTTCAGATCGTAACCCCAATAACGGTAGTGTCCATCCTTGTAATTTGGCGACCCCGTAGTTTGGTTAGCCGCATTGACGTTAGCTGTTATCCCATAGGCGATAATGCCTCGCGCCATCCAGAGTTGTTCATTAAGGGTGTAGTTGCTGCTACTAACATTGACATGGGAGGGTACAGCGCCACTGTCGAGCAGGGATTGCAAAACACGCTCCTTCTCCGCTTCCGTAAGCTGGCTAAACGATTTCATGACTGTCCCGCCTTCCGTGGCGGAAACAACAATAGTTCCGGAAACGAACCCGGCGGTAATTAAGAGCAACAGTAGTATTAAAAATATTTTTATGCTAATTTTGTTCTTCATCGCAGTGCTCGCTTTCATTAGATTCTTTTTCATTCGTTTCGCTTGCCTAGCCCATTTCTTGCTGTTGAAACAGGATTCTAAGCTTCGATATTCAATGTTTATTAGGCCTAACTCCATTATAATCTAGCGTGTTTAGGCCTATTTTTTGCTGTTTAAGCAGAACTTTGGGCCTTAATTGCAAATATTTAGGCTTAAGGTTGCTCCATTAGATAAAATATGAGCCTATTATTCT
>CAYLVS010000061.1:0-5096 GCA_964387185.1 uncultured Oscillospiraceae bacterium
TTAGCTTTTCACCACTCGGTTCCACTGAAAGCTAACCATAATCGTCAAACCGGAGTCGAATGGTTAGCTTTTCACCACTCGGTTCCACTGAAAGCTAACCATAATCGTCAAACCGGAGTCGAATGGTTAGCTTTTCACCACTCGGTTCCACTGAAAGCTAACCATAATCGTCAAACCGGAGTCGAATGGTTAGCTTTTCACCACTCGGTTCCACTGAAAGCTAACCATAATCGTCAAACCGAAGTGGAATGGTTAGCTTTTCACCACTCGGTTCCACTAAAAACCGATCATTTCTCGTGCTCAAGTCCTGGTGTCCATGTACAAGCAAGGAGCGGGGTAAATGATTTGCCCCCGCTCCGACACACTGTCAATTCTATTGGTTCTATTTGCTTCTCTTTAGGTATCTTCCCAGCACAAACAGCTCATGGAACCAGATGGGCGTTGTGGCGACTGCTGTCAGTGCGAGCCATTCCTTCAACGAAAGTGAGGCTGTTTCAAAGGCGGCAACCAGGAATGGAATTTCCGTTACTGCAATCTGCAAGGAAAACGCAACGATGAAGGCAATGACCATCATGCGGTTGTTCAGGTGGTTATACCTGAAGATGGACCGGTTTAAGTTCCTCATTCCCATTGCATTAAACAGCTGCGAGATTGCCAGTACAGTGAACGCGTATGTCTGGGCATGTGAATAGATATAGTCATCCGCATACAGGGCTTTAATGCCGGCAAAGGTCACGGGCTCTCCCGCTGCCATCAGGAAGGAAATGGGCGAGTACAGGAAGGCACTCAATGTGGTGAGTCCGATGATAGTTCCGAAGAATAATGTAGTCGCATATCCGCCGTTTGCAAAGATGCTTTCCTTTGGGTTCCTGGGTTTCTCCTTCATGATGTCGGGATCTCCATGATCCACACCCAGTGCAAGAGCCGGAAGAGAGTCTGTGATCAGATTCACCCAGAGGATGTGAATGGCTTTCAGGGGAGCCGCCAGACCTACCGTGATTGCCACGAACATAGTAATGATCTCACCCAGGTTCGAGGACAGCAGGAAGAGTACGGATTTCTTTATATTGTTGTAAATATTACGCCCTTCTTCAACTGCCTTTTCAATGGTAGCAAAGTTGTCATCGGTAAGAACCATATCAGACGCGCCCTTGGCGACATCTGTTCCGGTGATGCCCATGGCCACACCGATATCAGCGGACTTCAGGGAGGGCGCATCGTTTACCCCGTCACCGGTCATGGAAACAATATGTCCGTTGGCCTTGAAAGCATTGACGATCATCACCTTGTTTTCGGGAGAAACCCGAGCGAAGACTCTTAAATCAGTAACAGCGACATTGAGTTCCTCTTGAGACATATGAGACAGTGTGTCGCCCGTAATACACTGATCTTCACTGTCGGCGATGCCCAGTTCTCGTGCGATGGCTAAAGCTGTATCCCTATGGTCTCCTGTTATCATGATGGTGGTAATGGACGCACCTTTGAATCTTTCAACCGCACCCGCTGCTTCCGGTCTGGGGGGGTCGATCATTCCAACCAGGCCTACGAAAGTAAGGTTTTCTTCGGTAGCGGAGTCATCCTCTTTCTTTATTGCAAGAGCGAGAACCCGTAAGGCCATCGTTGCCATTTCTTTTGATGCTTTTTCAATGTTCCGCTTGTCGTCTTCCGTTATCGGCCGAATATTTCCATTTTCCAAGATGTGGTCGCAATGAAGGAGAATTCTGTCCATAGCGCCCTTTGTGTAGCCGATTACGTTTCCACCGGTGTCCTTATGGACTGTTGTCATCATCTTTCTTCCGGAATCAAAGGGTTGCTCATTGACCCTGGGAGATGCTTCTTCCAACTGTTTTTTTGTGACACCCAGCAGAGTACCCATGTCCAGCAGAGCCAATTCCGTGGGGTCGCCAATACGGCTTTCGCCTTCTGCCATGGCATCTGTGCAGAGAACAAAACCGTTCACAAAGAGAGTGTCTTCTTCGTAATTCAAGTCCTTTACGCTCTTCAGGCCGTCATCTAGGTACACCTTGGTAACCGTCATCTTGTTCTGTGTAAGCGTTCCAGTCTTGTCTGAGCACACAATGCTGACGGAGCCCAGAGTTTCTACGGCAGGAAGCTTTCGAACGATGGTATTGACCTTGACCATTCGCATGACTCCCAGGGCAAGCACGATAGTTACTACAGCGGGCAAGCCTTCAGGAATCGCAGCAACGGCAAGGGAAATAGCGGTGAGAAGCATTTCCATCACATCTCTGTCCTGCAGTAGAGCAATTCCGAAAAGTGCAACACAGAGCAGCAAGGCAAGAATTCCAAGCACTTTTCCTAAGTCTCCCAGGCGCTTTTGGAGAGGTGTCATTTCATCTACGGATTCGTTGATCATCTTTGCAATCTTACCGATTTCAGTATCCATGCCGGTCTTTACGATGACGCCTTCCCCTCTGCCATAAGCGATGCTGGTGGAAAGGTAGGCCATGTTCAGACGGTCGCCGAGGGTGATTTCACCTTCCGCAACAAATTCGGCTTCCTTTTGCACAGGAACCGATTCGCCTGTGAGTGCGGACTCTTCAATTTTCAGATTGACGCTGCTCAGGAGCCGCAGATCGGCCGGTACGACTCTGCCCGCTTCGAGGATGACGATATCGCCGGGCACGAGATTGGCTGCCTCAATATCGTAAATCTTCCCATCCCGCCGAACCAAAGCCGTGGGGCTGGAAAGTTTCTTCAGTGCTTCTAAGGATCTTTCCGCTTTTGCTTCTTGAACCATGCCAATGGTAGCATTGAGCAAAATAATTGCCAAGATAATCAGCGCATCGGCAAACTCCTGTAAGATCATTGAAATACCCGCTGCTGCAAAAAGAATATAGATCATAGGATCCCGCAGTTGAGCGATAAACATCTGCACCTTAGTCTTAGGTTTCTGTTCCTGGAAGGCATTTGGTCCGTGTTCTTCCAAACGCTTGACCGCCTCCTCTTCAGACAATCCCATCTGTTGATTCACATGCAATTCTTCCAATACTTGCTGCACTGACTGTTGTTCGTACATTTCGTCCACTCCTTTATCCATCTTTGCTGAGGTGGCAGATATTATAAATGATAAAAAGACCTTTAACATAATATCTGCAAAGCTGTGCATTCTATGCTAAAAGTCTTGTTTCCGCATGCGGGTTTATGGCCAGGTTAATATATTGTCAGTAACATGACAACACACTGTCCCGAATTGTTGACCACAATCTCTAAACTACTCCCTTTTAAGCTTTTTATATTCTATTGGAAAAAAATGCAGTTGTCAATAGAGATTAGCCATTGTATAATTACACTGTAAAGCATTAAAGTGACCGATTTTTACGGAAGAAATGGAGAGTAATTATGAGCTACGAATCCAAGTTGAAGAATCAGGAAACAGATGATTTATTCAAAGCCATTTTGTTGCTTGAGACTGAAGAAGAGTGCTATCGCTTCTTTGAGGATATCTGCACGATAAAGGAACTTCAGGCAATCGCTCAGCGCTTTCAGGTGGCTCGCCTTCTGGATCAAAAGAAAACCTACAATGAAATCGAAGAAATCACAAAGGCCAGCACTGCTACCATCAGCCGGGTAAACCGCTGCCTCATTTATGGAGCAGACGGCTACAAGCTTATCCTTGAGAGATACAAAAACAGTAAGTAAACATAAAGATGAGGATGCTCTCCTGACGGGTCGCATCCTCATGTTCGTTATTTCAGCAGCTCCAAAGCTTTTTGGAGTTGCTTGTCATTTTCTTTTTCCAATACCCCGTCTGTAAAGTCTTCCTCTGTGATCTCCACTGTATAGTCCGGTTCTACTCCCTTTTCATGTATCACGTTTCCATCCGGAGAGAAGTACTGCATCACAGTGAGTTTAGTGGCGTCGCCATTATCCAACTGTACGATTTCCTGTATGATCCCTTTGCCATAAGTGGTCGTTCCCACGATTTTTCCCACACCGCTGCTCTTGATGGCACCTGCCACTATTTCGCTGGCGCTGGCAGAGCCTCCGTTCACTAAGATAACGTAGGGAATCTCAGTAGCACCGGGATCTGAGGTGTAATAGTTCTTTTCACCCTTTCGGTCTTCCGTATAGGTGATAACGCCCTCGGGAAGCAGAGAGTCAGCAAGCTCGATGCAAACGTCTACTAATCCGCCCGGGTTATCCCGCAGGTCGATGACCAGGCCATTCACTCCGCCGAGTTCCATATTCCTCAGAGTTTCTATAAAGTCCTCTGCAGTGTGCTTTTCAAAAGAACTAACTCGGATATATCCGGTGTTTCCATCCAGCACCTCTCCTTTTACCGTCTCAAGGATGATCTTTGCACGTTTGATGGTGAACTCCATGGGGGTATCTCCCCTGATAATGGAGACGGTAACCTCTGTACCTTCTTTGCCCCTCATGGCTGCCGCGGCGGCGTCGATGGATTCTCCGCTGTATTCGACTCCGTCGACGGAAATAATTTTGTCTTCGGACTTGATCCCCGCTTTGAATGCGGGGGTTCCGTCAATGGGAGCTACTACGTTGATCAGGCCCTGTTTGTCAGGAGCGATTGTTACGCCGATTCCCTGGTACTCCCCGGATGCGGCAATCTGGAGATCTTCATACTCTTTCTTTGTCAGGTAAGCGGAATAGGGATCTCCAATCCCTGCGAACAAACCTTTGTAGATGCCTTCGTAGAGCTTCTCTTGGTCAACGGGTACGTAATACCTCTCCTCAATCAGCTGCTGCAGAGTATCCAACTGGCCGTAGTTGGTTTTGACTCTTTTGTAATCCTCATACTCTTCCGTGCTTATTTTGATCTGGTCAGTAACGATGCCGTAGACTTGGCCATAGCCCGCCATTAACACAAGGCCGGCACTCAAAGCAACAACGAGCAGTATGACCAGGTTTCTCTTACTTAATGTAATCATTGGACGAGTTTCCTCTCCTCACTTGAAATTGATTTGACTATTATACCACAGGTAAGGTGGCAGAGGGACGTTTCGTTTGGTGGCAGAGGGACGTTTCGTTTGCCACCCCAAGAGCAGAGTCGGGGTGGCAAACGAAACGTCCCTCTGCCACCAAACGAAACGTCCCTCTGCCACCAAACGAAA
>CAYLVS010000061.1:5196-8718 GCA_964387185.1 uncultured Oscillospiraceae bacterium
CTGCCACCAAACGAAACGTCCCTCTGCCACCAAACGAAACGTCCCTCTGCCACCATTCCTCTAAAAAATCGTGGATAAGGTCACCTGGCCTGGCCAGTCAATTAAATTGAGGAAGAAATGTGTCCAAACTTCTGAGTTGACTTGTGGTATGATATACCTTACGAAAGGAAATAATTTTTATATGAATTGGCTTAAAACAAATTGGACAGGCATCACACTATGTCTCATAATTGCCGGCCCTTCCTGGTACCTGGGCCGGCTTGTTCCTGTTATTGGAGGACCTGTATTTTCGATACTCATTGGCATGCTCACAACAGCATTTTTTAAGAGAAAAGAGAGGCTGGAGAGCGGTATTGCTTTTACTTCAAAGAAGGTCTTACAGTATGCGGTCATTTTGCTGGGCTTCGGCATGAATCTGTCGGTAATCATTGACATAGGACTGCAATCCCTACCCATTATTCTAACTACGATACTAACATCGCTGATGATTGCGTATGTACTCTTCAAGACTATGAAGATGCCGTCTAACATTTCCATCCTGGTGGGTGTCGGCTCTTCCATCTGTGGGGGATCTGCAATTGCAGCAACAGCCCCTGTTATCGATGCAAGCGATGAAGAAATCGCACAATCCATTTCGGTGATCTTCCTGTTTAATGTAATCGCAGCGCTCATTTTTGCTACGCTGGGAGGTTTGCTTGGGCTTTCAAATTATGGATTCGGGCTTTTTGCCGGAACCGCCGTCAACGACACTTCTTCCGTTACAGCTGCTGCCGCTGCCTGGGATGCCATACACGGCTCCAACGCTCTCGACACCGCCACCGTTGTCAAGCTGACGCGAACGCTGGCCATCATTCCCATTACTCTGATACTTTCACTGTATCGGATAAAAAAGTATCGAACAGATAGGAATACGGGCAATACAAGTAATACAGGTGTAAGTATAAGAAAGATCTTTCCATTTTTTATTCTCTACTTTGTGGCGGCTTCTGTCCTTACAACGATATGCGTATCCGTCGGCGTGCCAATTGAAGTATTCGCACCTCTAAAAGCACTTAGTAAGTTTTTTATCATAATGGCTATGGCGGCGATCGGTCTCAATACGAATGTGGTGAAACTGGTAAAGAGCGGTGGAAAACCTATTTTTGTAGGCCTGTGCTGCTGGATCAGTATTGCGGTTGTTAGCCTTTTCATGCAGCAGGCATTGGGAATCTGGTAGGAAGGACTATATGCAAAGTCTTCTCAAACAATATTGACAAAATCTGATTTGATACATATACTAATACATATCAAATATATTTGATATGAGGTGATAACTTGAAAAGGATTTATAAGAAGCACGCAAAAGTTTTCAAGGCCTTTTGTGATGAAAATCGCCTGCAGATTCTTGAACTATTGCGCGGCGGCGAAAAATGCGCCTGCGTTTTGCTGGAGCAGTTAGACTTAAGTCAGTCTGGGCTTTCCTACCACATGAAGATTCTGGTTGAATCAGGTATAGTGGAAAGCCGGCAGGAAGGCAAATGGACACATTACAAAATGAGTGAAAAAGGCAGTGCTTATGCTATAGCTCTCCTGAAAGAACTGACAACGGCGAACAATGGCTTTTAACAGGCAGAATACATCAACATATTTTGATATGATTCCATTTTTAGAAAGAAGGTTTGTTAATGCAAGTTTTAAAAGCAATCTGGGATATTTTCCAGAACCAGATTCTTGGCATGAAATGGCTGAATGACATAATTGGAAGTGCGTTATCGTATTTTGGGCTGGACATCTCCAATCGCTGGATCGGGAGCATTCAGTTTTTCATTTATGATGTTATAAAAATTGTAGTCCTATTATGCGTCCTGATCTTTTTTATCAGTTACATTCAAAGCTACTTCCCCCCGGAACGCAGCAAGAAGATACTAGGACGATACCACGGGATTGGAGCGAATTCTGTTGCCGCCTTGCTAGGAACTGTAACGCCCTTTTGCTCCTGCTCATCCATTCCATTATTTATTGGCTTTACATCCGCAGGTTTGCCACTGGGAGTTACTTTTTCGTTCTTGATTTCTTCACCAATGGTAGACCTGGGCTCTCTTGTTCTGCTAATGAGCATCTTCGGGACAAACGTTGCCATCTTATATGTAACATTTGGTTTGGTAATCGCTATAATCGGAGGCACCCTGATCGAGAAAGCGCACATGGAAAAGCACGTTGAGAGTTTTGTCCTGACAGCGGGAAGCGTCGATATCGAGTCACCGGATCTCACAAAAAAGGATCGATTGGCTTATGCAAAGGAGCAAATGCTATCCACCTTCAAAAAGGTTTTTCCTTATATTCTCATCGGCGTCGGCATAGGTGCGATCATCCATAACTGGATACCCGAGGAGTGGGTTGTATCCCTACTTGGAAGCAACAATCCCTTCGGTGTAATCTTAGCCACAGTAATAGGTGTGCCCATGTATGCTGATATCTTTGGCACGATTCCCATTGCGGAAGCATTGCTCTTCAAGGGGGCCCAGCTGGGTACGGTGTTATCTTTTATGATGGGTGTCACCACTCTGTCTTTACCGTCCATGATTATGCTCCGCAAGGCAGTAAAACCGAAGCTGCTGGCTCTGTTCATTGCGATATGTGCGATAGGAATTATATTTGTGGGATATTTATTCAACGCTTTACAGGCGCTGATCATTTAGGAGGAAATAAATTATGTCAAATAAGAAGATGCCCCTGCAGGGGCAACAAAAAACTGAGGGCGCGAGCGTAAAGGTTTTAGGCAGTGGATGCGCTAAGTGCAATCAGCTCGAAGCGGCCACAAAAGCCGCATTGGAGCAGCTTGGGATGGATACGACGATCGACCATGTGACCGACTTCTTACAAATCGCGGCATATGGAGTAATGACTACTCCTGCCCTTGTGATAAACAAAAAGGTTGTGTCTGTAGGCAAGGTACTAAAAACCAATGAGATTATAGAAATATTACAAAAACAAGGAGGAAGATAGGATGAGAATGTTAGCAGAGTTTTTCCCGGAGTTTGCCGAGAAGCTTGACGAGATTGATGAAATCTATGCCTCAAAACGGACGATAGACGAAAAGACCTACCAATTTATCTGTTTTGCCCTGTCTATCAAAGGGCGTTCTAAGCCTTGCGTTCTGAAGCACTTTAAAGGAGCTCTGGAAGCCGGAGCCACAGTTGAGGAGCTGACTTACATCCTCGCACTCACCATGCGTGAAGCGGCGGGTGCGGACGATTGCTGGACTCACGACGTAATCGGCGATTGGAAGGAAGTTATTGCAGGAAACATAAAATGTGATTGCGAGAGATAGTTTTCGCAAAGCATAGAAGGGCAAGGTGATTTTCCCATGTGTAAACCGAAGGTTGCATTTGTCTGCGTTCATAATTCATGCCGAAGCCAAATAGCCGAAGCTCTGGGAAAGCACCTTGCTTCCGATGTGTTTGATAGCTTTTCTGCGGAACTCACAAAAGATTCCTTATGATTCTGGTCCTCTTTGTCTATTTAGTACTTATACCTTCTAAT
>CAYLVS010000062.1:0-8715 GCA_964387185.1 uncultured Oscillospiraceae bacterium
GGAGTAATATCATACATGACCCTGTTGACGCCCTCCACCTCACCTGTGATGCGCAGGGTTATCTTCTCCAGGAGTTCATACGGTATCTTTGCAACTTCCGCTGCCATGGCATCACTGCTCAATATGGCCCGCAGAACGATTGCCTGTCCGTAGGTTCTCCTGCCATCTTGTACGCCAACGGATTTGCATCCCGGGCACACCGTGAAGTACTGCCATATACTGCGTTCCAAACCTGCGTTTTTGATTTCTTCCCGGAATATGGCATCGGACTCCCGCACAATTCGGACTTTGTCCCTGGTAATCGCGCCGATGACTCTGACTCCTAATCCCGGCCCGGGGAAAGGTTGACGCCAAACCTGTTCATAGGGCAGACCCAGAATTTCACCAACTTCACGGACTTCATCCTTAAAGAGGTATTTTACCGGTTCCACCAGATCAAAATCAAAATCCTCCGGCAGGCCTCCTACGTTGTGATGGGATTTGACCACCCCTTTGTCGGATTGGCTCTCCAAAATATCCGGATAGATGGTCCCCTGCACTAGGAATTCAATCTTTCCCAGCTTATGAGATTCCTCTTCAAAAACCCGAATGAACTCTTCTCCGATGATCTTCCTCTTCTTCTCAGGGTCTTCTTCACCGGCCAGCTTGTCCAAAAAACGGTCTGCAGCATCGATAGATATCAGTTGCATGTGGAACTGGTTTCCGAAGACGTTTGACACCATCTCCGGTTCACCCGCCCTCATCAGACCGTGGTCTACGAAAATACAGACCAATTGATCACCTACTGCCTGGTGCACCAATGCAGCACAAACTGAGCTGTCAACTCCGCCGCTCAATGCGCACAGGACTCTCTTATCGCCTACTTGCTCCTTTATCTGACGGAGCATTTCATCCACGTATTCTTTTATTGATCCGGCAAATCCGGTCCTTTCTTGCAGTGTTTCCCTCTCCACAAAAACCATTCCTTTCTATACTAGAATATCTACAGGGTATTAGTATACCGTAAAGTCTGTTTTCTTACAAGAAAATCAAAAGAAGCGTCCCCGTTGATTTTCAGCTTGTTACAGGCCACACCCCCATCCGTCTGCCGGCGTGTGAACTGTAACTTCAGCTTGGGTGAGCAAAATTTCAACTTGTGCAGGAATAAATGGGTGGAAGCAGCGGTACGGTACCAGGGGGACGGTTCCTTACAAGAAAAGTGTTAAGATCATAGAACTGATAAAAGCACTATGCCAGTTAAGCCAGGTGTACAAAAAATCAAGTAATGTGTGATTTTATCCTAATTACATGGGCATTAAGTGGAAAAATGCATATTCCAAGTCATAATTTCATTTTATTCCGATAAATCAACAATAATTGAAATTTTGTACATTGGGACAAGAGCCTACTGGTAGTAGAATCAGGTGGACGGTTCTTTTGCGCCCCCTGCTTCCATGCTAACAATTTTCAGCTGCGTGTGCAGAATTTCAATTAGTATGTGAAAATATTGAGGTATTCAACATATTAATTGAAATTCTGCACAGATTTCGCTGAAGAAGGCCGGATTTCCACATACTAATTGAAATTCTGCACATTTGGGCGGGCATTTACATTCAGACGAAAACCTGCTGAACCAGCAACATGTAGATCACGGTGCCGCCTCCTATGGAAAGCAGAACGTTGCTTTTCCACAAATGAAGAGCAAGTATGCCCAAAATGGCCAGGAGTTCGGGCAAGCCGTAGGGTGCGGCAGTTACGGTGACGCCTTTCAGGCAGAAAACCACCAGCAACCCCATGACTGCATAGGGAAGAACGCGACCCAAATAGAGAACAAACACAGGCGTTTCCTTGTTTGGGGGGAAGAACAGGAAAGGCAGGGCCCTGGTGGCCACCGTCCCCAGGACTAAAAATGCAATTGTAATCAGGGTTTGCGTAGGAGTCAATGTCATGATTTCGCCTCCTCTTCCATCCGCTTACGGAAAACGGTGAGCAAAAGGAGAATCAGGATCATTGCAGGAATCATGAAATGATCTTGGCCGAAAACCAAAAGGCATAGTAAGGCACCGCCCAGCCCAACTAAGGCAGGAATATGGTTTTTCCTTCCCTTCCATTGATCGATGAAAATAACTACGAACAGTGCGGTCAGAACAAAATCCAGACCTTCCGTATTGAAGCTAATCATAGAACCTATTATGCTTCCCAGTGCGGAACCGGCCACCCAATACACGTGGTCCAACAGGGTGATGAAGAACTGAAACCACTTGCGCTCTACCCCTTCGGGCGGTTCTACGGCACTGAGAAGGGAGAAGGTTTCATCAGTGAGGCCGAACACCAGGTAAGGTTTTAGCCGACCGGTGCCTTTGAAGCGTTCCAGCATGGAAATCCCGTAAAAGAGATGTCTGGCGTTCACCATCAAGGTAAGCAGCAGCGTGTATAAAGGGTTGAAGGCCGAAGTCAACAATGCAATGGCAACATACTGAATAGAACCTGCAAAAATCAGCAGGCTCATCAGTAAGGTCCATCCAAGGCCGTATCCTATACTATCCATTAAAATCCCGTAACCCATCCCCAGAAATATGTATCCTGTCATCACCGGTATGGTAACGGGAAAAGCAGCCCTTAGGGCTTTGGTTTTCTCATTCATTAATAATCTCAATCCTTTTAACGAACCTGGTTCTGTGAACTGTCCTTCAAAATAACGTCATGTGCTCCGCCTTCTACTATGCTGGTAGACGACACAAGGGTCAACTTCGCATTCTTCTGAAGTTCAGGAATGGAGAGGGCTCCGCAGTTGCACATTGTGGACTTCACCTTATTGAGGGACAGGGTTACATTATCTTTGAGGCTACCTGCATAAGGAACGTAGGAATCCACTCCTTCTTCAAAAGAGAGTTTTCCTTCGCCACCCATATCATAACGCTGCCAATTCCTGGCACGGTTGCTTCCTTCGCCCCAATACTCCTTTACATAATTTCCGTTAATGTTCAGCTTGCTGGTAGGACTCTCATCGAACCTGGCAAAATATCTGCCCTGCATGAGGAAATCGGCTCCCATGGCCAAAGCTAAAGCTATATGATAATCATAAACGATGCCGCCGTCGGAGCAGATGGGAATATAGATTCCGGTTTCTTTAAAGTACTCATTTCTTGCCTCTGCCACCTCGATGAGAGCGGTGGCCTGGCCCCTGCCGATGCCCTTCTGCTCACGAGTGATGCAGATGGATCCCCCGCCAATTCCTACTTTTATAAAATCGGCTCCTGCATCGGCCAGAAACAGAAAACTTTCTTTGTCTACCACATTTCCTGCACCGATCTTTACGCCGTCTCCATATTCCTTGCGCACATATTGAAGCGTCTTCGCCTGCCACTCGGAAAAGCCTTCGGAGGAATCGATGCAGAGCACATCTGCTCCTGCTTGTACCAGCAGCGGTATTCGCTCTTCATAATCCCGGGTGTTGACTCCCGCTCCCACCATATATCTCTTATGTTCATCAAGAAGCTCATTGGGGTGTTCCTTGTGGGATTCATAGTCTTTGCGGAAGACAAAATGCGTCAACCGGCCGTTCTTGTCCACGATGGGAAGAGCGTTCAATTTATGATCCCAGAGCATGTCGTTCGCTTCTGAAAGAGTGACCCCTTCTGTGGCATACACCAAAGAGGTAAAAGGCGTCATAAATTCTTGCACCTTCGTCTCCATGGACATCCGGCTGACCCTATAATCCCTACTGGTAACGATGCCCAGAACCTTTCCTTCAGGGGTTCCGTCATCGGTCACCGCAACAGTGGAGTGGCCCGTTCTTTCCTTCAGTGCAAGTATATCGGCAAGCGTCTGATCCGGCCTGATGTTGGAGTCACTGGTGACGAAACCGGCCTTATGACTCTTTACTCTGGCGATCATTGCAACTTCACTTTCGATGGGCTGGGAAGCGAAGATGAAGGACATTCCGCCCTCCTTGGCCAGTGCCACAGCCATCCGGTCATCGGAAACGGACTGCATGATGGCCGACACTAAGGGAATATTGAGAGAAATGAGCGGCGTTTCTCCCTTCCGGTATTTTGTTACCGGCGTCTTCAAGCTTACGTTGTCCGGCCGGCAATCCACCGAGGAGTAACCCGGCACCAACAGGTATTCGCTGAAGGTTCTTGAAGGTTCTTCAAAATATGTGGCCATTGGAATTATTCCTTTCTATATAAGAGGTGTTGGTAGCTAACATTGCTACAATAACTTATCCTTTTTTTGAGTCTATCAAGGTTTTCCTATTATAATACACCAAATCCCCTTGGCCGGCAATAAAAATCACACAGCGTCAATCAGGTTCTGTGCCTGTTATATTATGTAAGCAGAGACTACTGAAGACAGGAAAAAGTCTCTTATTGTATACAGAATACGTATAGGACACAGAATAACTAAATAACGCAATATGTCCTATTTAAGGGTTTTACTTACAATAAAACCCTCCCTTTGCAATCAGATATAGGACACATCGATTTCAAACGGGTGTTTCCTGTCCTAAGATTTCGGAAAATGTAGGACAAAACACTTACAACTTTTCATTTCATGTCCTATTTGACTGGCTGTCAATGAGAATAAAACCTGTTTTGCAAGTAGATATTGGACACAAAAGCAATTGAATTGTTACTATTGTCCTAAATAAGACGGCACACCTTCTTTGATTTTATTCATTGGAATTCGATTCATCTGACATAAGGTATTCTTCTAGGGTTAGTTCCTTCGCATAGATCTCGGCCGCCACGGGCTCGCCCACATAGCGGATATGCCAGGGCTCATAGAGGTAGCCGGTAATATCCTCCTTGCCTTGTGGGAAGCGAATAATGAAGCCAAACTGGTGGGCATTTTCCGCCAACCAGATTCCCTCCTCGGCCTTCCCGAAGGACTCTGTGAGAGCGTAATCCACGGAAGGAGCGCTCACATCAACGGCCAGACCGCTCTGGTGTTCGCTCTGACCCGGCTTTGCGCTGAACCTTGAGGCAGCTGCCTCACCTTCGTTTGCCACATAATTGTTCCATAAAACCTGTTGGAATCCGTAGGATCGGTAAGCTGTGGTCATGACCAGCTCATGCCCCTCCGCGGTTGCGGCCTCCACCAGCTTGTGAAAGTGTTCCGCGGCTTCCTCTCTCATATACCTGCCGGCTTCACTTCGGTTGGAAGCGTAGTACTTAATCGAGGTCAAATCGTCGGGTTTGTAAGCCTGATCCACAGGATTCTGTTTGTTTATCAAAATCAGGAGGCCTCTCTCTTCGGCCTCCTGCCGTTCCTGCTTTGTGGCCTCGGGAAGGGTCGGCTCCGCTGGTTCCTCTCCTCCTGCCGGTTCTTCCTCTTCCCATTGTGGCTTTTTGCCGGCATCACCCTCCAGTGCAGCGATTAGCCAATCCAGCAAGCGGTTGTTTTCCGTTCCGGAAATGATTATAGAGGTGGGACCATCTGCACCGCCTATGATGCCCACCGACGGCGCCCTGTCAAAGGCTGCTCCTAAGAGGACAATGGACTGAAGCAACACCAAAGCACACAATACGACAATTTTTAAGCGCCTTGTGTCTCGGATTAAGTTATAAATTTTGTTTTTCAGGGATATAAGTTTCATAATAATATAGTTTATCCTATTTCCCCCAATGGTACAACCGATTAGGTACGTAAATATTAAAAGTAAATATCCCTAAATATCAGTAAATACCAGTAAATATCAGAAGGACACCTGATTCGGTGTCCTTCTGTGCCTGTCTTTTATCTTTACTTATCTTAAGGGAACGTCTGCTTTGTTGGCCGGGGAATTACATCATTCCCATTCCGCCGCCCATGGGTGGCATAGCAGGAGGAGCATCTTCCTTGATGTCCACTACGCCGGCCTCAGTGGTGAGGAGCATTGCGGATACGGATGCCGCATTTTGCAGTGCGGATCTGGTAACCTTTGCAGGATCAACGATACCGGCTTTCATCATGTCTTCATACTTCTCATTTACGACGTTGAAACCGACACCTGCTTTTTCGGTCTTAATCTTCGATACTACTACGGAACCTTCCAGTCCTGCGTTTTCTGCAATCTGTCTGATGGGTTCTTCCAAGGCTCTCATAATGATGCTTGCGCCGGTCTTCGTGTCGCCTTCCAGCTCTTCCACATACTTGGCTACGGATGGGATCACATTTACGAAAGCAACACCGCCGCCGGAAACGATTCCTTCTTCAACTGCCGCTCTCGTAGCGTTCAGCGCATCTTCGATTCTGAGTTTTCTTTCCTTGAGCTCGGTCTCTGTAGCCGCACCGACCTGAATTACTGCAACACCGCCGGATAGCTTGGCGAGTCTCTCCTGTAGCTTCTCACGATCGAAATCGGAAGTTGTTTCCTCAATCTGGACCTTGATCTGGGCGATTCTGGCCTTGATATCGTCGGGATTACCTGCGCCATCGACGACTACTGTGTTTTCTTTGTTGACTTTTACTGTAGCAGCCGTACCCAGCATATCCAAGGTTGCTTCTTTCAGCTCGTAGCCTAGTTCTTCTGAGATAACCACGCCACCGGTGAGAGCTGCGATATCAGCCATCATTGCTTTTCTTCTGTCACCGAATCCGGGAGCCTTAACGGCTACGCACTCGAAGGTACCTCTCAGCTTGTTGACAACGATGGTTGCCAATGCTTCACCCTCAACGTCTTCTGCGATGATAAGGAGCTTTCTGCCCTGCTGAACGATCTGCTCCAGGATTGGCAGAATCTCTTGGATGTTGGTGATCTTTTTATCGGTAAGCAGAATGTAAGGATTGGAGAGCACTGCTTCCATCTTTTCTGCGTCTGTAACCATGTATGCAGACAGATAGCCTCTATCGAACTGCATGCCCTCGACAACCTCAAGGGTGGTGCCCATGGACTTAGATTCTTCAACGGTGATAACGCCGTCAGTGCCCACTTTTTCCATAGCATCTGCAATCAAGCTTCCGATTTCCTCTTCGCCTGCGGAGATGGATGCAACCTGTGCGATCTCATGCTTGCCTTCAACGGGGATGGAGATCCCTTTGATTTCTTCTACAGCTACATCAACAGCTCCCTGAATACCCTTCTTCAGTACCATAGGATTTGCGCCTGCAGCGACATTTTTAAATCCTTCTCTGATAATGGCCTGAGCGAGCAAGGTAGCTGTTGTTGTTCCGTCACCTGCCACATCGTTGGTTTTGGTAGCAACTTCTTTTACAAGCTGTGCGCCCATATTTTCAAAAGCATCTTCTAATTCGATCTCTCTTGCAATGGTTACACCGTCGTTGGTGATCACCGGGCTACCGTATTTCTTATCAAGCAATACGTTTCTACCCTTGGGTCCAAGGGTAATTTTAACGGTATCTGCCAGTTTGTCGACTCCGGTCAGCAGTTTTTTTCTGACGTCTTCGCCATAATTAATTTCCTTTGCCATATTCTATCTTCCTTTCTATACCAATAAGTTTTGTCATTCAAGAGGATTATTTACTGTCGTTTACACGACTGCAAGAATGTCTCTCTGGGATACGATGGTGTATTCTTCGCCGTCGTATTTGATTTCGGTACCTGCATATTTTGAGAAGATTACGATATCTCCTACTTTCACTTCCATCTTGACTTCTTTCCCGTCTACGGTGCCGCCGGGGCCAACTGCCATAACTTCAGCCATCTGGGGCTGCTCTTTCGCCTGACCGGGAAGTACGATACCACTCTTGGTCTTCTCCTCCGCTTCCAATCGCTTGATGACAACTCTGTCGCCCAATGGTTTGATGTTCATTCCCAAATCTCCTTCCATTTTGCTTATATTAATATTATGTTGATGTTGTTAGCACTCATCATCTCGGAGTGCTAACAACAATCTAATACACTCTCCAAGGAATGTCAATAGTTTTTCCATTTTTTTATTTAAAGAACCACGGGGGTTCTTATTTGATTCCTCGCACGTCGATGTCAACCGCCATTACGTTGAAGGCCGTCATGGCCTCCACCTTTTCCGATATCTTCTCCTGGAGCTCTTTCGCCGTATCCAGGATCATTGCACCGTATTTCATGACTACCAAGACGACAATACGCACTCCTTCATCGCTGCTTTCCGCCGTCACCCGCAGCACCGCCTCCACTCCTGAAATTCTCTCACCGATGAAGGTGGAGATATCGGTGATGACTTTATCCGAAAGGTCATAATCCCCAAGGTAGCTGTAGGTTGGCCGCACTACCGTTTTTTCCGCATAAGTAGTCTTTCCGCCCCAGCTTCGGAAAATGCGCAATGGATCCAAAAAATAACCTGAGAACTGTCGCTTGATCTGAAAGGTAGGCGCAGGAATAACGTGTTTACCCAGTTCCTTTCGCTGCTTCTTGGCTGTTTCCCTCTGGCTTTCCGATGTGATTTCCTCGATAGCGATTAACCCGGTCAGCTCCGGCAACTCCAGCCGTTCTCTAATTCTATAGATCATCTCCCGGGATGTGCCCAGGATCAGTATCCCCGGAGGGTCCACCTGACGGATTTTATCCCGGACCTCATTGCAATGCTCATCTTCCGTAAAAAGCGCCGTTTTAATCGCTTTGATTTTCGTGCTTTGACGCTTGGCTGAAATCCCCGCTAGGACTCTGTTGCCAAAAATGAACAAGCCATCGTCAATGATGGCTTCTAAATCCAACTCTTTACAGAGGCTCATTGCGTGGTAGCTTTTACCTGTTCCGCTCTTTCCGTATAATCCAAAAACCTTCATGCAGATATCCTCATAAAAAGCGTTGTG
>CAYLVS010000063.1:0-5609 GCA_964387185.1 uncultured Oscillospiraceae bacterium
TCAACGTCTTCAATATGGGTACCGGTATGTGCCTTGTCCTGGACCCTGCCGATACGGACAAAGCTCTCGAATGTCTCAACGAAAAAGGTAGCGGGGCAAAAATAATCGGGGAAATCATACCCGGAGAAAAAGAGGTGATCCTGTGCTGAACATCGCCGTACTGATTTCCGGGAGCGGGACCAACCTGCAAGCGTTGCTCAACGCACAGAAAGAAGGTAGACTTAAGGAAGGCACCATACGCTTGGTCATCTCCGACCGCCCCGACGCCTACGGATTGACTCGGGCAGCAGAGAACGGCATTCCCGCCCTGACAATCAATCGCAAGGATTATAGGGACTCCGGTGAGTTTGACAAGGCAATAAGCGAGCACCTTCGCGCTCACAACATTCATCTAGTGGTCCTGGCAGGCTTCCTGTCGATTTTGGGAGAAGCGATTGTCAGAGAGTACGCTCACAGGATGATCAATATTCACCCCTCCCTCATCCCCTCTTTCTGCGGCGAAGGTTATTACGGGCTTAAAGTCCACCGGGCCGTTTTAGAAAAAGGAGTCAAGGTTACGGGAGCTACCGTCCACTATGTCAGTGAAGTCGCCGATGGGGGCCGAATCATCATGCAGCAGCCTGTTTTCGTAAGAGAAGACGACACCCCGGAAAGCCTTCAAAAACGAGTCATGGAAGAAGCGGAATGGATCCTGCTTCCAAAAGCGGTAGACCAGGTCTGCACAGCCCTCACCTACAAGGAAGAAAGGCAGGTCAAAAATGAAAGTCTATGATCTTTATGAGTATTTGAGCAATAAAAGTTATCCCGGAAGAGGAATCATCATGGGAACAAACGAAGAAGGAACCCATGGCGTCATGGCCTATTTCATCATGGGCAGAAGCCAAAACAGCCGCAACCGCATTTTCACGGAAGACGGAGAAGGATTGCGAACTGAGGTCTACGACCCCACAAAGGTCACAGATCCTTCCCTTATCATCTATTCTCCGGTGAGAGTGTTCTCCCGCAGCACCATAGTAACAAATGGCGATCAGACGGATACCATATACGACACCCTTGAGCGATTTGAAGCCGGTAAGAACGACTACAAAGGAGCCCTCCTCACGGACAGTCTGGAAAACACCCTTGCTGCCCGCGCATTTGACGAAGCTCTAACCACCAGGACCTTTGAACCCGATGCTCCCAATTACACTCCCCGGATCTCCGGTCTGCTTTTTTCCAATGGAGATTTCTCCTCTTATCGTCTATCCATACTGAAATCCTACGGAGGGAATCCTGCAGCCTGCCAGAGATTCTTCTATTCCTATGAAAATAAAATTCCCGGGATTGGACACCTGATCCATACCTACCAGGTCAACGAGGATCCCCTTCCCTCCTTCGAAGGAGATCCTCGCCCCGTGACCATCCGCGGGAGTATTGATACCTTTGCCGCTAATTTATGGCGAAGCCTGAATGCAGAAAACCGTGTGGCCCTCTTTGTCCGCTACATCGATTTCAGCAACTTGGGCACCAAGACCCGCATTATAAATGAAAACGAGCAGCAAGCGCAGTCCCGGCTATAGAGAAAGGAGCTTCACATGGCGCAATTGATTGATTTGAAATACGGCTGCAATCCCAACCAAAAGCCTGCCCGTATCTTTATCGAAAACAGAGATCTTCCAATGGAAGTGCTCAACGGAAAACCCGGTTACATCAACCTTCTGGATGCTTTCAACGGCTGGCAGCTGGTGAGCGAACTGAAAGCTTCCTCCGGCCTGCCGGCAGCTACCTCCTTTAAGCATGTCAGTCCTGCAGGGGCTGCTCTTGGGCTGCCTTTAGATGATACCCTCCGGCAGATGTATTTTGTCGAAGAGGAGCTCTCTCCCCTGGCCTGCGCCTATGCCCGGGCGAGGGGCAGTGACCGCATGTCCTCCTTCGGCGATTTCATTGCACTTTCCGATTACTGTGATCTCTCAACTGCGCGCCTGATTGCCAAAGAGGTCTCCGATGGCATTATTGCTCCCGGTTATGAGTCGGATGCATTAAGCTTGCTGAAAACCAAACGAAAAGGAAACTATACCATATTGAAGATAGACCGGGATTACGTTCCTGCAGCCATTGAAACCAAGCAAGTCTTCGGCATTAGTTTTCAGCAGGGAAGGTGCGAAATTCCCATTGATGCTAATCTGCTCCACAACGTTGTAACAGAGAATAAAACACTCCCCGAAAGTGCAAAGAAAGACCTTATCTTAGCCTTAATCACACTGAAATATACGCAATCCAATTCCGTATGCTACGCCTACGGCGGACAGACCATCGGTGTAGGAGCCGGACAACAGTCCCGCATCCACTGTACCAGGCTGGCCGGAAACAAGGCCGATATTTGGCAACTTCGTCACCACCCCAAGGTCTTGGATTTGCAGTTTGTCGATTCCATCGGCCGGGCTAACCGGGACAATGTCATTGACGTATACCTGAGCGAGGACTGTGAAGACGTCATGGGCAATGATGTATGGAGGAATCACTTTGCAACAAGGCCGGAACCCCTGACAGTAGAAGAGAAAAAAGATTGGCTGAAGAAGGTCACAGGCGTCGCTTTGGGCAGTGACGGCTTTTTCCCATTCGACGATAACATCAAACGAGCAAGCCGTAGCGGTGTCACCTATATTGCAGAACCCGGAGGATCCATTCGGGATCAGTCCATCATCGATGCCTGCAACGCTTTGGGAATCACAATGGCCTTCACGGGCATGCGGCTCTTCCACCACTAATAGGGTGGAAATAAAAATAGCAAGGGCGACCTACCTCGGAAGCCCGGACATAGAAGGTAAAAAGATGAAAATATTAGTAATGGGTGGCGGCGGCCGGGAGCATGCCATTATTGAAAAATTACAAGAGAGTCCGAGAGTAGGCACCATCTTTGCCCTTCCCGGAAACGGCGGAATCTCCTACGACGCCCACTGCGAGAACATCAACGCGTTAGATTTGGATCAGGCGGTGGGATTTGCCCTTGAAAATGGAATCGACTTTGCCGTCGTGGGGCCGGATGATCCCTTGGCAAAGGGCGCGGTTGACCGGTTTATAGAAGCCGGAATTCCTGCTTTCGGTCCTGACGCCAAGGCTGCGATCATTGAGAGCAGCAAGGTCTTCTCAAAGAACCTCATGAAGAAATATAAGATTCCCACCGCTGAATATGAGATTTTTGACTCTGCCGATGCTGCCATCTCCTATATTGAAACCACGGGACGTTTTCCCGTCGTTCTTAAGGCTGACGGCTTGGCTTTGGGCAAAGGAGTCATCATTGCCGAAGACTTTGAAGAAGCCCGGAGTGGAGTTCATACGATTATGACGGAACGGGTTTTCGGAGATAGTGGAAGCCGTATCGTGATAGAAGAGTATTTAACAGGGCCGGAAGTGTCGGTGTTGGCTTTTACGGACTCCAAAACACTGATTCCCATGGTTTCCTCCATGGACCACAAGCGGGCTCTTGATGGAGATCTGGGCCCCAATACAGGAGGCATGGGAACTGTTGCACCCAACCCTTTTTACACCGATGAAATTGCCACGCAATGCATGGAAAAGATCTTCCTGCCTACAATGGAGGCCATGAACGCAGAGGGGCGCCCTTTTAAGGGTTGTCTGTATTTTGGTCTGATGTTGACAGAAGCCGGACCTAAAGTCATTGAATACAATTGCCGCTTCGGAGACCCGGAAGCCCAGGTTGTGCTTCCTCTTTTGGAGACAGATCTTCTCACCATCATGGAAGCCGTCGCGGAAGAGCGGCTATCCGAGATCTCCGTTACCTTCCGCGAAGGTGCAGCCTGTTGCGTGATCGCTGCTTCCGGAGGATATCCTGGAGATTACGACAAAGGACTTCCTGTTCATGGACTCACAAAGGGCCAGCTTTCGGGAGTTTCCGTCTTTCATGCGGGAACAAAGCGCACAGCAGAGGGTCTGGTGACTGCAGGGGGTAGAGTTCTGGGAGTTACCGGTGTGGCCGATACCTTAAGGGAGGCTGTCAGCCGGGTATACGGCGCTATAGAAAGCATTGAATTTCAAGGCATGTATTATCGCGGAGACATTGGTAAAAGAGCGCTGCTTCAAATTGAAACCAAAAACAACTAGGCCGTAGATTCCAGCCGGCTAAAGCCGGGGAATCCTGGCATAGCACCTACCAGACATTTGCTTCACAAATGTGGTTAGGTGCGTAAGGGAGATGAGTAAATGGCGGTATTTCGTATTTATGTTGAAAAGAAAAGAGAATATGCGGTAGAAGCTCAAGGACTGGCTGCAGATATCCGTGACTTCCTTCAGATTTCGGGACTCACAACCCTACGACTTGTAAACCGCTACGATGTGGAAGGGATTGATCACGACCTGTTTGAGACATGCAGAAACAGCATTTTCTCAGAGCCACAGGTGGACCACACTTTCGCTGAACTGCCAAAGGAGCAGCACACCATAGCAGTAGAATGCCTGCCGGGTCAATACGATCAAAGGGCAGATTCCTGTGCCCAGTGCATTCAGCTGCTATCACAGAAGCAGCGCCCACGGGTGCGGACAGCCCGCATCTACCTGCTCTCCGGGAACCTTTCTCTGCAGGATCTACAGGCAATCCGAAATTACCTGATCAACCCTATTGAGAGTCGTGAGGCTTCTCTTGAACCTTTCACAACACTGGCAGAGAACTTTGAAACACCGGCAGATGTTGCTGTTATTCAAGATTTTCGAAATATGGAAAATAAAGACCTTGGCAGCTTCCTTTCCGAGTACGGTTTGGCTATGGATCAGGCAGACCTGGAATTCTGCCGGGACTATTTTCGCACTGAGGACCGGGACCCAACCGTGACGGAAATACGCATGATCGACACCTATTGGTCGGATCACTGTCGTCACACTACCTTTCTGACACAGATTGATTCTGTTTCCATCAAAGACAGTCGTGTGAAGGAAGCATACCGTTCTTATCTGGATATGCGCTCGGCCCTCGGCCGTCAGGATAAGCCTGTGACTCTCATGGATATCGCCACCGTCGGAGCTAAATATTTAAAACACACCGGAGCCTTGACGGACCTGGACGAATCGGAAGAGATCAACGCTTGCTCTGTAAAGATCGACGTGGATGTTGACGGCGAGATTCAACCTTGGCTTCTCATGTTCAAGAACGAAACCCACAATCACCCCACTGAGATTGAGCCCTTCGGCGGTGCGGCCACCTGCATCGGAGGCGCTATCCGAGATCCCCTCTCCGGACGTTCCTATGTCTATCAGGCCATGCGCATCACCGGGGCAGCAGATCCTCTTACTCCAATAGATCAGACCCTTCCGGGCAAACTGCCTCAAAGAAAGATTGTAACATCCGCAGCAGCGGGGTACAGCTCTTACGGCAATCAGGTGGGCCTGGCTACCGGCCTCGTGAAAGAAATATATCATCCCGGCTATGCGGCCAAGCGGTTGGAAATGGGTGCAGTCATCGGAGCCGTACCGGCCAGCCACGTAGTGCGCGAGACGCCTGCGCCCGGCGACGGCGTCATTCTGCTCGGTGGGAAAACGGGACGGGACGGCTGCGGCGGCGCCACGGGCTCCTCAAAGGCCCATGATCTCTCCTCCCTGGAAGAGTGCGGTTCCGAAGT
>CAYLVS010000063.1:5619-8653 GCA_964387185.1 uncultured Oscillospiraceae bacterium
GTGCAAAAAGGAAATGCTCCCGAGGAGCGGAAGATTCAACGCCTGTTCCGTGAAGAAAAGGTGACTCGCTTGATCAAACGCTGCAACGATTTCGGCGCCGGCGGGGTCTCTGTAGCTATCGGGGAACTGGCTGACAGCCTGGAAATCGATTTGGATGCAGTCCCAAAGAAATACGAAGGATTGGACGGTACAGAACTGGCGATCAGCGAATCCCAGGAACGTATGGCTGTAGTTGTGGCACCGGAGAACATCAATCTTTTCATCGAGCACGCAGAGAAGGAAAACCTAGAGGCCACTCTGGTCGCCCGTGTTAACGATACGGGCCGCCTTGCCATGCATTGGCGTGGTAAAAGAATCGTAGACCTCTCCCGCGAGTTCCTCAATTCCAATGTCGCACCCAAGTACACAAGAGTAGAGGTTCCAATTTCCGGGGATACTGTGGCTGGTCTTGATGATACTCCCCCAACTCTTTTAGGCCTTCGTCCTGCTTTTGAAAAGCTGGTGACCGACCTGAATTTCTGCTCTCAAAAGGGACTTATCGATCGCTTTGACTCTACTATTGGCGCCGGAACGATACTCATGCCTTTTGGAGGAGTCTATCAAGAGACGCCTTCCCAGGCAATGGCATCAAAGCTGCCTGTTATTAAAGGAGATACCACCACCTGCTCTGTCATGAGCTGGGGGTTTAATCCCTATTTAACACAGAGAGATCCTTTTACAGGTTCTTACCTGGCCGTGGTTGAATCTATTGCAAAACTCATCGCCTGCGGTGGCGATTTAAAGAAATGCTGGCTCTCTTTTCAGGAGTTCTTTGAAAAGCTGGGCGAAGACCCAAAGCGGTGGGGCAAACCCTTCACCGCACTGTTAGGAGCACTGTCGGCTCAAAAGGACCTGGGAGTAGCTGCCATCGGCGGAAAGGACTCTATGTCCGGGAGCTTTGAAGATCTCAATGTACCTCCTACGCTGATTTCCGTAGCTGTCTCCCTCACTAATGCAGAAAATGTGATTTCATCCGAATTTAAGAGTGCAGGAAATCCTATCCTGTTCATTTCTCCGGAATATGGCGAAGATCATCTGCCATCCGCGGAAAGCCTGAATAGCTGCTTCCTCACCGTGCAGCAGCTCATAAAAGAAAAGAAGGTTGTGAGCGCCTACGCTCTGAACACCGGTGGCTGCGCCGGAGCCATTTTCGAAATGTCCCTGGGAAACCGCATCGGGTTGGAGTTCTCTCCTGATTTCGATCTCTCCCAACTATTTCAACTTAACTATGGCGGATTCTTGGTTGAGTGGGACAGTTCTGCAAGTTCTGAAACGTCGGATTCTAAAGCAGAAGACTCAAAAGCTCTGAATCTTGAGGCAAAAGCACTGCCCGGTGAACAAATAGGTGTCACTAGCGAGGATTTCTCTCTGAAGACGTCGACAGGGGCCATTGATCTTAACCGTCTGAGAATACTATATAACCATACATTAGAACCGGTCTTCCCTACTGCTGTTCGGTATGGTGAAAAGAACACCCTTGATCAGGACGGGCGGCATGAAGTCCCCACCCTCTCATATCAATCCGCCAACAGCACGCCGACCCAAGACACCCGCCCATGGCAATCCATTTCGGCAGGTAGGCCGAAGGTGCTGATTCCGGTCTTCCCGGGTACCAACTGTGAATACGACACCGCCAAGGCCCTGGAACGTGCGGGAGCCATTCCCGAAATAGCGGTAATTCGAAACCTTTCTCCCGAAGATGTTGTTTCTTCGATCAAAGAAATCGCTCAACAGATACGCGACTCTCAAATCATCGTGCTTCCGGGAGGATTTTCCGGCGGCGATGAGCCGGATGGCTCGGGTAAGTTTATTACATCCTTTTTCCGTAATCCTATGATTGCAGAAGAAGTGCAGCGACTATTAGAGCAGAGGGATGGTCTGATGCTTGGCATCTGCAACGGTTTTCAAGCATTGATTAAACTGGGGCTGGTTCCCTTTGGCCACATTGGGGAAACTACTGCCACCTCACCCACCCTGACGTTTAACCCCATAGGGCGCCATCAATCCGGATTGGTCCGAACTCGCATCTGTTCAAACCGATCTCCATGGCTTATGAATACAGCAATCGGAGAAATCCATACCATACCTGTATCCCACGGAGAGGGGCGCTTTATTGCAGATGAAGAGCTGCTCAAGCAGCTGACTGACAATGGACAGATCGCCGCCCAATACGTGGACCTCACCGGAACACCTACAATGGATATCCACGGAAATCCCAACGGTTCTATCATGGCAATCGAGGCAATTACCTCACCGGACGGCAGGATCCTGGGTAAAATGGCACATTCGGAGCGCTCAGGCAACCATCTTCACAAGAATGTTCCCGGTAATAAAGAGCAGAAACTGTTTGAAAATGCAGTGCGTTATTACCAATACTAATTATTAGAATAGTCTGACTTTGTTAAAAAACTAATTTTTGAATTATCTGAAAAAAGTGTTGACAAAGGGTTTTTTATGTTGTATTCTAAGGGTACTCAAAGAAAGGAAACACCGAAGTACTTGAAACACCTCATAGAAAGGGCCGCACCCAAGTATTTGAGAAGGTCAAAGAAAAAGTAGTCCGAGTAAGTGAGAACCCCGGTAAAAAGGCAACGCCGAAGTAATCGGGTTCGCTCCAGACAAACGGTCGCCTTAGACATAGATGACCTGCCAAATGATAAGAGTCAAGTATAGGGGGAACCTACGCAAGACAAATTGAAATAAGCAGGAATCGGAGAGCAAGGCCAAAGATCGGGTCAGTATTGGAGCAAAAGGAAGGAGGAGTTACTCTATTGAGCTACACTCCGCAGAAAGGGTAGGCCCAGTCCAAATTGGAAAAAGTGGTCTACCCTTTCTCATTGTCGTGACAGCGGGATTTCTGCCTCTGTTCTAAGACTCAACTAAGCATGGATATTTGCAATAAAAGTAGTTTTTTCGCTAAATCTGAGCAAAAAATGCGTTTGTATGCAATATCGTACCTGGCGCTGGCGTTATTCTCCGAAATATGTGCAAAAAA
>CAYLVS010000064.1:0-8623 GCA_964387185.1 uncultured Oscillospiraceae bacterium
ATGGATGGGTTTAAAACGTTCAAGCCATAATAAATCATGGATGGGATTACCCCGCCTGCTTTCCAGGTGGCAATTAAGATACCTACTGATAATAGAATCAAACAGGCCTGTAATGAACGGCTGATGGAAGAAATCATACCGCTTTCCATATAGGACCATTTCCATCCGTTTAAGGCACCTACTACAGAGGCTATTGCTGCCGCCATGATCAAAGCCATATGAGCTTCACCATAGCTGAATGCAATAGAGTAAATGATAACACCTAGACCTAATACGACTACTAAGATAGTTTGCCAGAAAGGAATTTTTCTACCCATTTTTGTCCTCCACTAAAAAATAATTAAAGATAAATACAATTTCCAATTTTCAGTATATATGTATACATTGTACTCGTCAAGCCTTGTGTTGTATTAATTTTATCAAGCACCAGTCTTGTTTTTTAGCCTCGTCAAACATTGCACTTATTTATTTTTCATGGTATAAACATAGAGAGAGAGGTGTGAACATATTATGGATTCATCCTTAAGGAAATTAGCGACTAAGATGATTTTAGAGAAAATACAGCATGGTGATTTTGCCGCCGGAGATATCATTACCGAATCCGAAATCTGTAAAAAGTTAAATGTTAGTCGCACCCCCGCAAGAGAAGCTTTGATAGAACTTGTTGCAAATGGGGTGTTGGAAAAGGTCCCGAGAAAAGGATACCAAATCACGAATGCCAGTCAAAAACAAAAATTGGATGCTTATACCGTATTGGCAAATCTCGATGCCTTAGCAGGAAGACTGGCCTGCCCTAAGATGACAGATCAAGATATTCTTCACATGCAAGAGCTGGTTGATTTAATTGATGTTGCAATAAAATATAAAAACTATGCTTCCTATTGCGAGCTTCAGGAGAAATTTCATCAGGTTTACATAAAACGCGCTGACAATCTGTTGCTTTCCCGAATGTTAGAAGATATCAAATCCAGCGTATTAAGGTATACATATTTTAGCCAAAATATCGAAATACAGTTTGAAACGTGCAAGCTTATGAATGATGAGCACAGAAAAGTCATCGCGTTATTCCAAAGCGGTGATGCTGATGCTGTAGACCGATACTTGGAACATACCCATTGGGTTACTAAGGATTTCGGACTTATTTAACATTTATAAACAATAGGCACCCTTTGAGTGCCTATTGTTTGATGCCTTAGGCCTCGTTGCACTTTACAATCAAATCTTCCGCTGTTTCTTTAGTCAGTCCTGCCTCTAAACACACTTCAATAAAGGCCTTATCCAAGCGTGCAGTCTGCTCTTCCGTCAGTACCATGCCCGGAAGCTCTCGGATTCTGGCTACTTCATCTTTTGCTTTTTCAAAGATACTTTTGCCGCCTTCCTTTCTCCAGCCTGCTCTATCTTGATAATTCATGACCAAATTATCGTAATTGTGTTCTTTCTTATACCACTTTAATGTATGTTTTTCTTTCATGTAATTTCCTGCCGGACCCACCTTGCAAATTACATCATTTGCTAAAGTCTCATCATTGAAATTGATTCCTTGTGCAAAGTGTTTCAGTGTTCCGATATATTCCGCATCCATAACCATTTTTTCAACACTCATCTCAGCAATAACATTCAGTCCACCGACACCGGAAATGTTATCAATTCCAAGTTGAAGTGCAATAAAACCACTTCTTGCTGTTTCACTTCCGGCTTGGTAATCGATAGCCTTAGAATCGGATAGTGCAGCATATGTATGGGTTGGAAGACCGTAGTATTTTCCCATTAGGGCATATCCGGCGGTTACCATATTTGCTTCCATTGAAACCATCGGCGTGTACATAGTACGCATATTAAAAGTACAGGGTGCTCCACCATAAACAACCGGAATACCGGGTCTGACAACCTGTGCTAAAACAAGCCCCGCAAGGGTTTCCGCGGTATGCTGCAGAATACAACCTGCAATTGTAACAGGCCCGCTTGCTCCGGCGATTTGCGCTGAAATCAATTCAATCGGAATGTTTCTCTTTGCACAATCAATGATGTTTTGTGCCCCGATATGGGACCAGGTCATGGGAGATGTAACACAAATATCGAAGATGGTGTATGGCTTTTCCATCACATTCTTTTCGCTTCCAAGCACAGCTTCTAAAAGCTTAAAAGTACGAGGAACTCCCAATGCATCCGTTGCTCCACCTATGATTGGTTTTTTGGAATACTTCATCTCCGTATAATACAAATATTGTGATCCTAAGTCTCCGGGAGCTTCTTCACAAACAACAGAAGAGGAGACGAAGTCGATTTGCGGTAAGTATTCTGCTACTTTTGAGATTAATTTCAAGTCAGCTACCGTTGAAGGCCTTACGGTCAGCCCATCATCGGCTAACATAAACCCGGCACTGCTCCCTGGATTAAATCTGCTTTGGGAATCACCAAATTTACAATAATAGTTTCCGTCTCTATCATACAGGTCAAAGGAACTTGGTGCTGTTTCGATGCATTTCTCAATCAAACCTCTGGTAAATTTAACCTTTTTCGTCTCTCGGTCAACAGTACAACCTGCTTCTTCGAGAATATCTAAGGCTTCTTTATAAGCAAAGACTACCCCTGCATTTTCTAGAACACGGACAGCGTTCTCATGCACTAGCTCAATTTCCGAATTCGATAGCACCCTTAATTGCGGTAACGATTCAAATGTAAATTTACCCATAAGCCCATTTCCTCTCATTCTGTTTAATGTATACACATATATAGAATATACTCTAAATTAAAATAGAGTCAAGTGGACAAGGGTTAATACTTTAAAGTTAGTGCTGAAATGCTTAGATATTAAATAAATTACTGCTTTTTTCGGTTCATTTCAGTAATGGCACCAATAACCACCCCAATCCCCGCACCGATACCAAGCCACAGGGTCATATTGTTCAGCAAAGCTCCCAGCACTACTCCAACGGCTGCACATAAGCCAATAGCAGTGCCCATATTCCAGTAATCTGACATTTTGTGCTTTTTGTTCATTTCAATTCACTTCCTTTCTTTGCGTTTCAACTCCCGTCTCCTTGACAACTTTACTTGTCTGCCAGCGGCAGAACAACCAGGAAAAGGCAAACATTTGCAGGCTGATTTCCGGATATCCGATCAGTGGATTGAAGGAGAACCGGGTGTAAAGAAACCCTTCAATGGAGCCCGGACCTGTAATAACAGAACCCACGGAAGTGAGTATAAAAAGTAAGAAGAAGAGCTTCAGCCATCCGAATCGGCGACCGACCACAATCTCCCGAAAGGGATAAATCGCCAGCGCCAGAAGTGCTCCGCGGAACATTTGGGCAGGAATTGCGAGACGAACACTTAATGCATCTGACTCCTTCATAATCTCCTGAAAGAGCGGATCGGATGCAAAGTACTCAAAATAGCCGCAGATAACCATAAAGAATATCCCAAACGCCGTATAAGTGATGACATGTACCGTAAGGAACCGCAATGTAAACTTCAACATTTAGTCTCTCCTTCTGTGGGAAGCAACGCGGACAACAGCAGAATCAGTGCCAGGGCAGCTACGGAAATGGCAAGGCTCATGGACGCTCTCGGAAACACAGATGTTAGAAATAGATATTCCCGGCTGACACACCAGTAAAGTCCACCAGTTAAGGCAAAGGCTGCGCTCAGTTGTAAAATGTGAATTGGTCGGAACCGGTCCCGGAGTCGGACTACTTTGCGCCATCCACCGACAATACCAACGGCCAGTTGTATTCCCTGAAGGAGCACTACGGACCAGATCACCCCAATGACAGCCCACAGCCCGTATTTCCCCCAGATAATCCGTCCCATCCCAAGGGATGGGAAGCCGTTCCACTTGCCCCAGTCCCTCAAGATATAAGAGATAAATGGCCAACTTCTCTGGCTGTTTGTCAGAATCACCATAGCATCACCGGTTTCCGGGACAGCGTGGAAATGCGTCATGATGCCGGTGCCTTGGCCGCCGTGAGAGACAGCTCTTTTCCCGATCGGCAACCTTTCCATGTAGTGCCCAAGACCGTAGCCATCAAACACCAGACTGTATATGCCTATTTCGCTACTCTCCGCCATATACATGGTTTCTATGCTGCCGGGGCTTAGTATCTGTTGAGAAAAAACCGGCATCCCGGCAATGGCAAATAGGGCAATGTCCTTCGCCGTAGAAAACAGTCCTCCCGACGCTTTCTCAGGATATACATAGACCGGAACCGGCCGGCCATTCAGATCGTAGCCCACGGAAACGGCAGGATCAACCTCTTCACTCCACAAAAAGGTGGAATGGCTCATACCTAATGGAGTAAGTATTTGCCGCTCCATATATTCTGCGAAGTCCTGTCCTGTTATTTCCTCAATGAGCAACTCAAGCAAGTTATAACCAGTATTCGAGTAGGAAAATGTAGTGCCGGGTTCCCTCATCAGTACAGCTTCTTGTGTTAGTTTTTCCTCCAGGGAAGGCCTTGCTTCTTTGGGAGAGTAAATCGTAAACACATCACCCAGGGGAAGTCCTGCAGTATGACTTAATAGCTGCCTTACTGACACCGTTTCCGCTGAAATGTTTGCTTCGGGGAATTGCCAGCTTTTTAAGTACTCTACTACTGGAGCATCCAAGTCAATCTTCCCCTGCTCCACCAGCCTCATGATACCCCAGGCCGTGACAGGCTTGGAAATAGACTGGACCCGCATAGGTGTGTCCGTTGTCATTTTTATCCCATTTTCCTGGTCCGCATAGCCGTATGCGTTCGTCCAGATAATTTGGCCTTCCTTAACAAGGGCGATACTACTTCCGGGAATGCGATAGAGTGCCATCAGTTCATGAATTCTCACATCCAGGTGTTCGATAAATTTGTCCGATGGAGCAAAGGGCTGGACCGTTCCTCTGATTGGATTAAGCCCAAAGACTGTGAAAGTGGAAATGATCGCAGCAATTACTATCACGGGGATACCTATTCGCAATTTCAGGTCGTTCCATAACATGTTCTATGCTTCCATTCTCTAAGCTTGTCGCTCATTCCACTCCATGTTTTTCATACGTGACAGAGCGATTAGGAACATGACGGTGGAAAGAACAGTGGTAATCATCAAGCTTGTAATCAGGGATCCATCCGTTGCTTCTGCCAGCCGCTGGGCCTGTAAAAGCAATCCGGAAGGGAGCCACCCATGGATACCCAGGAGTCCTCCGGCAAAATGCAGGCCAAAGGCAGTGGCCAACGTTAAAAACCCCGTTGCTATAGACCTTTTCAGAACGGATCCCCACATGATAAGGCAGCAAAGTAAGAAAACCATATACATACCCTGAAGGATGCCCCCTCGTATTATGGAAAACAGCTCAACTTCAAAGGAGAAGAGCAATCCTGCATACAGATAATCGGCAATCAATGCCAGAAGGGGGATCCCCACTAACGCTGCTCCGAATACCAACATCTTGGCACCGACGATGGGGCCAAACCCCCTGCCGGAGCAAAGAGGAAGAACTAGGGTGTTATCCCGTATTTCTTGAGCCAACAGACCGCAGAGGGTGAAAGCAACTAGGATGGTTCCCATTTCAAAAACATCGTTCATATAGACTTGAATACAAGCTGTCTGTGTCATACCCATGATTCCGCCCAGATCCTCCGAAGGTACTCCCTGGCTTTGCAGCACTCCGGGCAGTACGAATTTCAGCATCACCGGTGTGAGCAAGGCAAAAAACAGGAAGCTAGCCAATAATATGAGCAGCTTTCCGCTGCGGAGACCAAATTTAATCTCCTTTATAATCTCACGCATCATAGTGGCTTTACCTCCTGCAGAAAGAGCTCCTCTAGGTTGTTCTTTCTAAGGGACAAACTGCGAAGAGGTACATTGCCATCGGCAAAAAAACGCAACAGTCTTTTTGAAGATTCGTTCTCATCCACCGTCATCACATTAAGGGTGTTTCCTTCGGTTGTTATCTCTAAAACAACATCAAGCTCGCTGAGTTCTGATAGTACATCAGTGTTCCAGGGAACAGCCGAGGTTATCTCAAAAATGGGCCGAATATTATCTCTTTGGAGCTGGGAAAGGGTTTTTTCCATAATCATGCGACCCTCCGCAATCATCCCCACACGATCGCATACACGCTCCACATCGCCCAGGATATGCGTGGAGAACAATACCGTTTTGCCCATCTGCTTCATTTCTGCAATAAGTCGGAGCACATCGCTTCGCCCTTCAGGGTCAAGGGCGGAGGAGGGTTCATCTAGAATGAGCAGTGCAGGATTTCTTACTAATGCGGCACCGACACCCAGCCGCTGCTTCATGCCACGGGAAAATCCACCCACACGGCGATGAGCAGCATGGGTAAGCCCCACCCACTCCAGCATTTCAGCGGTTCGCTCTACGGCAACATCACCCCCAAGATATGCAAGGGTTTCAAAGGCCGTCATCCAGGGATAAAATCTTGGATCCTCCGGAAGATAGCCAATGCGCAGGTCACCGGGATGCTCAATATCTGCGAGAGCCACCCCGTTGACCGTGCATTGTCCTTTGGTCGGACGTGAGAGCCCAGCCAGGATGTTCATCGTTGTGGATTTCCCTGCACCGTTGTGCCCGATGAAACCGTATATCTCGCCTTTGTGAACATGCATATCCACGCCTTTGAGTGCGTTAAAGTCCTTATAATTTTTGTGTAACCCTTTTACGGTTATCATCTGTACTCCTTCTTTCTGCCCACAATCAGAAAGATCACCGGCCCCAGCAGGTTGACAAACAAACAGATGACAAGCCATGCCCATTTGTTGAGATTCTCTACGCCTTCCCGGAAAATTTTAATTGCGCAATAAATTGCCAGTCCTGCCTGTATTGCGATCAATGGGATCAATAAAAGGACTAAGTCGGTTGTCAGAGTGAATCCGTTCATTCTTCCTCTCCTTATTCATTGAGCAGTTCGATTTCCAATATCACATTTTGATTACTCTCATTGATAAAGTATTGAAATTTAATGGTCTCCCCGCCGGTAAGCCCCAGTTCACTGAATTTTTCCTTTAACTCCTCGGACAGTCTAAATACCTTCATTGCGCTATCTCCAGGAACGCCCGAAATGGCAATTTCTATAGAGTTGCTATCGGCTTGCCCCTGATAGGTCCCTGTATCGGTTAAGGTTTCGTTTTGCGGTGCGGGCTCTTTCGAGTTCTCCTCTTCGCTTGAATTTGAATAGATCACGCACGCCGTAAGCAAACTAACGGCAAGAATCAGAACAATAATTACACTTATTTTTTTCAAAAGACACCTCCAGAAATTTATGGTCTAAACATTTTATACGCTCTAAGGCCATGTATTAGACACTATAAATTGCAAATTGTTCCCACTAAATTCTATTTTATGTCACTGTATGGTCATTTAATTTCACTTTTTAATTGGCAGCCATACCTCACACCGATAATCCGCCGACTGCTGATCGCCGTCAAAGTACACCTCAATATCCGGCGCATTGGCATATTCATAGCCGGAGGTGGGAAGCCATTCGGTAACGATGCGCTTTTGCAATTCCTGAATTGCACCCGGCATTGGCCCGATACATTCAAAAACCGCCCATGTTCCGGCGGGGACCTCGTACTCCGTCATATCTTTTGGTGCAGGCTTATCAGTTGCTACAGCAATATAATAGTCAAGATCTTCGCCGCTCATACAAGTGCTCACACCCAGGAGTCCGGGTAATTCCGGGTTCATAAGAGATAGAATCTGAGGAACAATACCGCTTTGCACGGTAGTTTGCCAGAACCGGGGAACCTTCTCAAAGCATTCCTCCATATTCATGTTCATGTGCTCCTTCACACCGACGATTCGAAAAGCTTCTTTTGTTACAATTTTGTACTTCATCTGTACCTCTCCTTTAATTGAGATCGTGAAGCTGATGGGCGGGTATGCACTGAGCGGTCTCCCCTCACTTCTTGCCTGGGAAGGGGACAGACCGTGTATGCCGTGAAATGCCCGGTTGAATGCCGTAGGAGAATCATAGCCGTACTTCAGCGCCAAATCGATGATCTTCTCATCCGTGGTTTGCAGGTCAAAGGCAGCGGCAGTCATTCTTCTGCGACGAATATACTCGGACAAAGGCACGCCGGCGATGTAGGCAAACATCCTTTGAAAGTGGAAGACCGAGCAGCAGGCTATCTGTGCAGCACGCTCGTAGCTGATTTCCCCTGCAAGGTTTCCTTCGATATAGTCTATCGCCTCATTTAATCTTTCTACCCATTCCATCTCATCACCTCACGTCAATTAAAAGTGTAGCATCAGAAAAAGCTCTCTTCCTCTCTTTTCATGCACAAAAAAGCTAGCTGTTATGTGAAATATTTATGTCACCATTCGGCACTATCTGCATACTATATATCAACAGCGTACTACCTCCGGTACCTGCTTCAAATATAGTATTTTCCGCGCCTGCTTCTCCGGCAGGCGCTTTTAGTGTTAGAGGACCGAACGGATGAATAAGGCACTTTAATTATATTATAACAGAAAATCATTTTTTTGAAAATTATGTCGTTTTTATCTTCCAATTTTAATGTTTCTACGCCATTTATATGTTACAATTGAAAATAATTTGTGCAATGTGGTAAGAAAGTAGAGGAAGGGGAAGATGAAGAGAAAAATTGCAGTACTATTGTGCTTTGTT
>CAYLVS010000065.1:0-8543 GCA_964387185.1 uncultured Oscillospiraceae bacterium
AGGGCACTCAATGTATGATATCCACACCCATTGGTTTTGTGGATATTATACCATAATTGTGAAGCAATTTTGGTATAATCAGCCATCTGCGATTTCGACTACTCATCTGTCGAAATAATCGCAGGGCACTCAATGTATGATATCCACACCCATTGATTTTGTGGATATTATACCATAATTGTGATTGCGTCGACGAAGATTGGTTATTCCACAGTAACCCCCACGTAATAGTGCTGCAGGATTTCTTTATAGTTGTAGCCTGCCTTAGCCATCCCGTTGGCCCCCCACTGGCTCATCCCAACCCCATGACCATATCCATGAGTAGTAAATACGATGTTTTCATTGCCGTCAAAAGCCAAAGTGAAATTGGCGGAGCGTAGCCCGAAGAGCTCCCGAATGTCCCTGCCTCTCAGGACTTTATCACCCACTTGTATTTCTTCCACTCGCCCTCCATCGCTTTTGGTCAAGATTTTAATGCTGTTGGGATTAATGTTGGTTGCTCCGTATTTCTCCTTTATTTTTTTTTCGAAGGTAGCCAGGGATATGGAAATGTTTTCATTTTGATAAGGAGCTTCCCCTTCGAAGCGGCTTTCCACACTGCGCAGGTAGGGAAGGGCTGATACGAACACATCTTCCGAATTCTCCGTCTTGCCGCCACTGGCAGAATGGAACAAAGGCTGTTCCACCATATTTCCCTCATAGTACATAATTTCTCCGGCTGTGGATTCCGTTGCCTCTTTAATCTTGAGCCAGCCGTCTTCCATCCATCCCGTTCCCTTTAGCTCCGTCAGTTCTTCTTCTGTGCGATAAACCTGACAATGGGTCGTGTCACACAGGGGGGCATTGGGATGTTCCGCCGCGTTTCCGCCGGCAGCCGCTCGCGTGACCTTGGAGAGCCCATAGGTTCTTGCTGCAACGGCTTGCGCTTTCAAAGCTTCTAATTCAAAAGTTGCGGGCATCTCTCCTGCGACTACGCCTGCGACGTAGGTTTCCAGGTCAAGGGTCAGTGCCCTTCCTTCCTGCTCACGGTATACGGTGATGGTTCGGCTTTCTCTTTCAACCCGAGGAATAGTCATTTCGTCCCCATGGAAAAACACAACAAGGAGCAAAGGCAACACAACCAAAGCAAAGATCATGACACCCACTGTGGCGGCGCAAATGCGAACCAGTACCCAATTTCGAATGCGAAATCGAAACCGTCTTTTCATGTGTGCTCGAATTTTCATTCATTCCTCCTAAAACCCAGCCACGGGGACAGACACTTTGGCTGATTTTGCCTCCAGGGGGACAGACCCTAAGCAGGTATGTCCATATGTCTTATTTAATGTATGAAAGCAATCTGCGTTTCATTCACTATTGATTTTGATAAGCAGGTATATTACCGTAGCTTCTGGAGATAATGAATATAGACAGGAAGAGGTATATCATATTATGTTTTGTCCCCCTTTAGCATAATTGCTTTAGAAAAACATACCTCTTCCTTTTTTTCAATCATAATCATGTGTCGATAAACAAAAAACAACCATAGGGACATCCCCCGTAGAGGCAAAATCAGCCAAAGTGCCTGTCCCCGTGGAGGCATATTGCTCTTTGACAAAGTGCAGAATGATGGTATACTGTTTCCTGTAGAAAGTGAATTACCCCGGAGGATTAATTTGGCAAAATATATAGTACAGAAGAGCGGTCCGCTGCACGGTGAAGTTGAAATCAGCGGGTCTAAGAACGCGGTACTCCCTATCATGGCTGCTGCCCTGCTTGCAGAAGGCGAATGCGAAATTCTGGAAGTTCCTGCCCTTCGCGATGTTGACGTCATGTGTAGACTTCTCACCAGCATCGGTTCCGAAGTAACAGAGGATTATGATAACGGTCGCATTGTCATTCGCACCGATCAAATTATAGAAGAACAAGCTCCCTACGAACTAGTCAAGAGAATGCGGGCATCCATATTGGTTATGGGACCCCTGCTTGCCAGAACCAAAAAAGCAAAGATTGCCCTACCCGGCGGATGTGCAATCGGCGCCAGACCTATCGACCTCCACCTCAAAGGCTTTCAAGCTTTAGGTGCTGAGATCGAGCAGGGCCACGGTTATGTGGAGGCGCGCGCAGACAAATTGACAGGTGGCAAGGTCTATTTGGACTTTCCCAGCGTAGGCGCAACAGAAAACATAATGATGGCAGCGGCTCTCGCCGAAGGAAACACCATCATTGAAAATGCCGCGGAAGAACCTGAAATCGTCGATCTTGCAAATTTCATGAACAAAATGGGAGCCAAAGTCAAAGGTGCCGGCACCGACACCATTCGTATTGAAGGCGTTCCCTCCCTTCATGGCACGCGACACACGGTCATCCCGGACAGAATCGAGACAGGTACATTCATGGTAGCAGCAGCCATTACCCGCGGCAACGTCTTGTTGAAAAATGTAGTGCCCGATCACGTCAAACCTGTTATCGCAAAGCTGATTGAATGTGGGGTCAGCATCGAGGACAACGACGAAGGAATACGCGTTAGAGGTGATTTGCAACCTCTCATTTCCACCGATATTAAAACCATGCCCTACCCCGGTTTCCCAACAGATATGCAGCCTCAATTCATGGCGCTGCTCACCACCGTTAACGGGCCCAGCGTCGTAGTGGAAACAGTCTTTGAAAACAGATATATGCATGTTGGTGAACTGAACCGCATGGGTGCCGAAATAAAAATCGAAGGAAGAAGCTCCATCATACCCGGCGATAGAACTCTGCAAGGAGCCCAGGTCATTTGCACGGACCTTCGAGCAGGGGCTGCTATGGTATTGGCCGGACTCATGGCCGAAGGCACTACTGAAATCTCCGAGATCTATCACTTGGAGAGAGGCTATGCTTTATTTGCAGAAAAATTTCGCACTCTGGGCGCACAGCTCATAAAAGAAGAGGATTAACACCTCATACCATAAACCGGTAAATCCATACAGACGCCATGACTCCTACTCCGTAGCCAACGAGGCCGGCCATCAGGGAATGGCGTATTTTTTTTACCGCGGTAGCTCCGAAGTAGACCGCGATTACGTAGAAAACCGTTTCACAGGTTCCCGCCATAACCGACGCCACATTTCCCAGGAAACTGTCTGCGCCGTAAGTTGTTACCATTCGTTCCACTAATGCAAGGGATCCGCTTCCGGACACGGGCCGCAAGAGGATCAGAGAGGTTAGTTCTCTGGGAATTCCCAACTTCTCAAAGATGGGGCCGATGACATCCTCCAGGTATTCCATTGCCCCGGAGCTGACCATGGCCTCTATGCCGATAAATATGGCAATTATGAATGGGAGTATGTCCATAGCCGTAGTTATGCCGGTTTTTGCGCCCTCAATAAAGCTATCATACACCTCCACCCGCTTCCAAAGCCCATGGACGAGAATGATCGTTATAATGCCGGGTATAAAGCACAGGGAAACTGCACTCAATAGGTTGGTCATTTCCGAGACTTCCTCTCATAGATCTTGCACACCCCAATGGAGGCAATCATAGACACGAGCCCTACAAGTATGGAAGGAAGAATGATACTCCCCGGGTCCGCCGAACCGGCATCGCTTCTGATTTTCACAATGGTAACCGGAACAATCTGAATCATGGACATATTCGCAGCCATGAACATGCACATAGCATCGCTTGCAATGGGGCTATGCCCGTTTTCTTCATCCAGCATAACCATACTCTGAAGAGCGAACACCGTTGCACTGTTTCCTGCCCCAAAGATATTCGCACTGAAACTCATGAGCATCATAGCGATGGTCTCCCGATTCCGCTCTTTTGGAAATAGAAATCGGATTAACGGTTTGACAAGCCTAGCAAATGCATCGATAAGCCCCGAATCCTTTGCGACATTCATTAAACCGGACCACACCGCCATGATTCCGGCCAGCCCGATGACGAAATAAACCCCCTGGGTACAACTGGTCATCAACCCTTCGCTGAAGGATCCCAGCACTCCTCTGTAGGCGGCAACAGCGATGCCGGAAAGAAGCATTCCGGCCCAAATATAGTTCATCATATTCCGTTCAGCCCTCCCTCTCCTATGAAAGAATATATGCCTTCAGAGGAAAATCATGTTGAAAACTTCCACCTTTTCCTGCATAATGAAATGTGGAGGTGACGTGAATGGATACTATGATTACATTAGGCGACGCAGCTCTCATCGTTATAGTCATCGCACTCGTAATTCTGATTATATACTGCATCTCTTTGGTCAGAAATCTGATTCCGGCAGTAAAGACGATGAATAGAATTCTTGAGGACACAGAACGGATTACCGAGACTGCTGCAAACGGGGTAGAAGAAGCACAAAAGATCGTTGGAAATATAAGCCAATCCGTTTCATCCGTTTCCGGTGCGCTGAAGGGCAACGAAGGCTTTATACAGGGCTTGACCTCGCTGTTCAAAGCATTAACATCGTTGGTAGGATTGCTAAAGAAATAAAAGATTGACTGAAATGTTGTTTTATGGTAACCTACAATTAGGTGTGTTATTGTATAAATTGACTTGGAAAAATTGGAGTTAGGGGGTAAGGCAAATGAAAGCAACAGGTATTGTAAGAAAAGTTGACGAGCTGGGTAGAATCGTGCTTCCCATTGAGCTTAGAAGAACTCTCGACATTGAAATCAAAGACCCCATCGAGATTTATGTTGACGGTGATTATATTCTCTTGAAGAAGTATGAACCAGCATGCATTTTCTGCGGTAACGCAAAAAACGTCAAACGAATTCACGACAAGAACGTATGTGGGGATTGCATTAAAGAAATGCAAAATCTCTAAACCAACACTTTGGCGCAGCAAAAAACCTGTTCCGTCTCTACTGAGCGAACAGGTTTTTTTTAGTCATTTATTCATTCAATAAATCTTTAATTTCATGGAGCAGTGACGCATCAATCTCGTCGTCGATGGTGTCATCATTTTTCTTATTTCCCAAACGTCTGAACTGTTGCTTTGTGAATGTGCTGAAATCCGTTGAAAGCTTTTCCGGTTTGTCTCCGTTTCTTTCCTCGACAACCAGGCGTACCTTGATCTTGCTTTCCAGAATATTGCTCTCAACGACGACACCCATGCCGTCTATGGTTTTCACCCTTTCTCCCACATCAGGCATCCCCCGCCGCAATTCACAATAAACGTCATTTTCAAATTTTAGGCAACACATGAGCCTGCCGCAAATCCCGGAAATTTTAGTAGGATTCAGCGAGAGGTTCTGCACTTTGGCCATCTTGATAGATACCGGCTCAAACTCCGGCAGCCAGGAGTGGCAACACAGAGCCTTTCCACAGGTGCCGATTCCTCCGACGAGCTTGGCTTCATCTCGCACGCCAATCTGCCTCAGTTCAATGCGCATCTTGAAAATGCCTGCTAGGTCCTTCACCAATTCGCGGAAGTCGACCCTGCCGTCTGCGGTAAAATAAAATATGATTTTGCTGTTATCAAAGGTATGTTCTACATCTACCAGTTTCATATCCAGCTTGTGTTTATCGATCTTTTCCTGACACAGGGCCAAGTCGTGTTGTTTTTTATCCAGATTTTCCTTGTGTTGCAGAACATCCTTCTCATCCGCGATGCGGATTATCTTTTTCAGCGGGGCAACGATTTCTTTTGGGTCTACCTCTTTTATATCCTCGGATAAGGTTCCGAATTCCAGCCCTCTGGCAGTTTCTACAATCACATTCATACCCTTGTTAACTTTAATTCCGGCAGGATCGAAGAAATAGACCTTTCCGGCCTTCTTGAATCTTACGCCTGCTACTTTTGTCATGTGGATTCCTCCTATATCATCTTTAATACCATGTTTTTAATGGTATGATTTGTATTGATGTGACGGCTGATATCTCGCCGCGCTTCTTCGATCAGAGCGATGGCTCCGTATGCTCTTTCCGCAGTGACCAGCCGGCTCAGTTTCTGCATTTGTGAGTCGGCACATTCTGAAGAGATTCCCATTGCACAGAACAGAACATCCCGGTACCATTTTTCCAGGGCATCAAGAAAGGCAAATGCCTGCTCACGCTCTCCCGTGACTTCCGTAAGCTTGCCGGCAATGGCATAGTAGCTTTTCCCCTCCAGAATCATCGCCCCGATCGTACAAGCTTGTTCACAAGCTGCTTCAACAAACGCGCTCTCACATTCCTGACCGTCATCCATCCGAATCAGAACACAGCGGGAACGGATGGTAGGTAGCAGATGTTCTGCGTTATTTGAGAGCAGGAGCAGAATCGATCCTCCCGGCGGCTCTTCAAGGGTCTTCAGAAGACGGTTTTGGGCATGGTGGGTCATTGTGTCGGCGTCCCGAATGACAGCAACAGTCCGCTCTCCCACCATAGGTTTCGACAGGAGCCTAACCAACAGTTCTTCCACCATTTTATCCTTTACGGACAGCCCATCTTTGCATATTGTGTGGACATCTTCCCCATAGGGTGTGATTTCTCGGGCCAGTTCACGGGCAAACTGAATCAGCTTGTCATCGCTTTGTCCTTGCAGAATGTATGCATGCATCAACTTTCCCTCTCGGGCCAGCTGTACAAGCTGTTCCTTCGCCAGTTCCTGTGTCATAAAGCTATCCTCATAGCTTTCCCAGGAATGCAGCGGTTTTCTCCATAATCTCTGAGCTGATTTCTTCTACCCCGCGGCTCCCGTCGATGCAGAGAATCCTTTCGGGATACATGTCTGCCAACTCCAAATAACCCTCGTACACATCTCTGTGATAATGAATCGCTTCCAGCTCCAACCGGTCCAGAAAGCCATTGCTTATCCGCTTTTTCCCTTCATCGGGATCCACCAGCAAAAGGATGGTCAGATTGGGAACCAGACCCTCAACAGCAATTTCATTGATAATGCGAACCCTTTCCCCTAATTTGCGCCCATAGCCCTGGTAGGCGATGCTGGAGTCCATAAAGCGGTCACATATAACTGTCTTCCCTGCATCCAGGGCAGGACGAATTTTCTCCGCTACATGCTGGGCTCTGGAAGATGCATAGAGCAAGGCCTCTGTGAGGTGAGCCATCTCCTGATGCTGGGGATCCAGTATAATCTCTCTGATCTTTTCACCGAGGCGAGTGCCTCCCGGTTCCCGCGTCAAAACAGCATCCATGCCCATGGAGGTTAGATAGTCTGTCAGTTTATTGATCTGCGTTGTCTTTCCTGCCCCGTCGGGGCCTTCAAAGGTAATGAATAACCCCGGCCTCATCTTTGTCTCCCTGGTTTTTTAATGATTTCATCCATAAGCTTTCCGACTAAATAGATGGACAAAGCCAATACCGGTGCGCAGAGAAGTGCTGTAAAAACTATCTTCAGGATGGTCATTGTACCCATATTCAGCACTCTCCCCTCTCATTGCAAATGGATTTATCCCTTTAATAAGAATACCCCCAATGAGTCAAAAAGTCCAGCAAAACAAGGGTTAGAGGCCAAACTGCCTGATAATTCCTGCTGCCATATAATCCGCCATGGACAGGGCTCGGTTTTCGTTCATGTCCGTGACGGGGATTTCTGCTGCGAACTGTCCTTTCATTCTGAGTGTTGCAATTTCTTCTACCATGCGAAGATGATCAAATAGCAATACCTTCCATCGGTCTTCATTCCAGTAGGGATTTATTTCTGACAGAAAGAGAGCAATATGTGAGGCATTGTCGTACCATTTCCTTCTTGCTATAGCTGCAGCCTCTTCATCTCCCCCCTTTGCGGCATTCAGCAGATCCGCTGCGAGGAGCAGGTGTTCAGCCAGCAATTTTTCAAACTCTGCGGCCTTTTCATCTCCATAGTAGTTTTTCAGTATGTTGGCAAAATCCCGAGGGTTGCGGAGCAATCTCTGTGTTACCACATCCAGATCCTCCAAGCCTGCAACAGCGCTCACGATAAAGGCTCTGGTCCAACCAACATGCTCTTCCCAAAGCATGCGGAGCAGGTTCATGACGGCGAGTTGTTCATCGTTGATGCAAGCGGGATTCGTACATGTCCTTCTTCTCATTTTGATTAGAACTCCTTCCTATTTTATCCTATATTGTATGTAGCCATGCGGGTAGCAGTGCAAATAGAAGTGACGACTAGGACAATGTAATATGAAACTAGTCGGTGAGTGTGCAGAATTTCAATTAGTCTGTGAATATATAGTATATACCAATGTAATTTGTGCAGAATTTCAATTAGTCTGTGAATATATGATAAATATCCACAGACTAATTGAAATTCTGCACACTCCGGCGCACTCCGGCGCACTAAGCTAGATACTTGCTACTTTTTGTCACCGGCTCATCCTACACTGCCTTCCGGCTGAGGCTCCCGATCCTGAGGCCAAGCCCCGGGAAGCATCACAACAGCTTTGAAGAGATCGCCGTCAATTTTTATCTCAAACCAGCCCTTCTGCAAGATGACCAGATCCTTAGCGATGGCCAGACCCAATCCGCTCCCCTCGGTGGCCCTGGATTCGTCTCCTCTCTTGAAGCGTTCCATGAGCTCATCAGCGTTGATGTTCAGCTCTGTCTTGGAAATGTTCTTAATCTCCAGCAACACCTGTGCATCTTTGCCATTTATCCC
>CAYLVS010000066.1:0-3506 GCA_964387185.1 uncultured Oscillospiraceae bacterium
ATCTTTATAACAAATCGCTCAGCAAATAGGATATAGATTCTTTGAATTTGACCCATAAAGAGCGCTGGCAATACATTTCCCAAGTGAGTTCCTTGGAATCTTCCATATCTTGTTCAAAAATTTCTTCCAGCTTCCGAACCTCATCTCCATCGTAGATAAAAGCGTTTACCTCAAAACTCAAATAAAAACTGCGCATGTCAAAATTGGCTGAGCCCACAGAGGCCACCTCACCGTCTGCACACATGTTCTTTGCATGAAGAAACCCTTTCTCGTAGATGTAAATCTTGGCTCCATATTTAAGCAGATCTCCCACGTAAGCTAAGGTTGCCCAGTAGACGAACATGTGATCCGGTTGGTTGGGAATCATGATTCGCACATCTACACCGGAAAAGATAGCGTTCTTTAATGATTCGACAATACTGGCATCCGGTACAAAGTAAGGGGTTTGGATATAGATGCTCTTCTTGGCAGAAGAAATCATTTTAAGGTAGCCACGTTTAATTTCTGTTCGTCTAGATTCCGGACCGCTGGATACAATTTGGATACCGGATGTTCCTTCATCGATGACGCTGTTGAAATAAGCGGAAGCCAATAGAACATTTTCCTTGCTGGCGGAGCGCCAGTCCAGTAGGAATCGAGCATTCATATCCTGCACGCAACTGCCGGTCAATCGCAGATGCGTATCTCTCCAATGACCGAATTTCTTGCTTCTACCCACATATTCGTCTGCAACATTAAACCCGCCTAAGTATCCGATTTTGCCATCGATGATTACCAGTTTTCTGTGATTGCGGTAATTCAGTTTCATGGTGAGAAACTTCAGCTTGGGTGCAAAGAAAAATGCGTATTTGCCACCGGCTTCTTTGAAATCCTTTAATACTCTCGCGTTTATCTGCCTGCCACCAAGGGCATCGATGAGAAGGCGAACTTCTATCCCTTGCCGGGCCTTTTCCGTTAGAGCGTCGATAAAGGATTGCCCCATCTTATCATTTTTAATGATGAAGTACATTACATTGATGGATTGGGTCGCTTCCGATATTTCGCGAAATAAGGATTCAAATTTCTGTATCCCGTCAGTAAATATAGAGATGTTGTTGTCTTGTGTATAAAAAGACCTTGAGTAGCGCTGGTGAAGTAAAACCATATCACGCCACTTTTCAGCCTCGCAGTTGGAGAAAATAAATTCGCCGTTCCGGACACTTTGAGTTTGATCCTTCAGAGCGCTTTCAATAACCGAAGCTTCGTAGCTGGAAAGTTTGAATATTTTCTGGCGGGAGATGTTCTGTGATATAAGCAGATAAAGAAAGATCCCTACACCCGGTAGCATGAACAATACCATGATCCATGCCAAAGTAGATGAGGGATTTTTCCGTTCTAAAAAAATGACAGCAAAAGCAATCATGAAGTTAATGGCATATATCACCACAGGTATTTGTATCAAGCTAATCCATTCAAACAATCTTCTTCTCCTGATATTGGTGATTTGTCAAATCTGTTTAAAGCAGGTCATTAAGCTTCTCTTCGAGCACCGGGGCAGGTAGTCCGCCTGTTACTCTCTCTTTAATTTCACCGTCTTTAAAGAAAAACATGGTGGGTATGCTCATTACTTTATAAGTAAGGGCGATTTTTCTATGCTCGTCGATGTTGATTTTACAAACTTTCGCTTTCCCTTCGAACTTATCGGCCAAAGCATCGATGACGGGGCCCAACGCCTGACAAGGTCCGCACCAATCCGCATAAAAATCCACCAATACAGGAACTGTAGATCTTAAGACTTCTTCGTCAAAGTTATCCGCTGTTAAATAAAGAGTATTTGTTGACATTTTTGTACCTCCTATAGAATCATATGGCATAAAAAACCTCACTTAATAGATGGGGATATTATACCATGAAAAGATCAAAACCAAACAGGAATAATAAAATGTGTTGAGAAATGACGTTACATGTATTATAGTATTACTTTGTAGGAGCGTACAATCGTTGCCTATCCTTTAAATACCTATAACAGATCCGCTTGGGGATCACTTCTGACTATAAGAGAAAGGCTTAAAAATGAACTTCACAAACTTAGAGAAAACAGACCCTGTGATTAACGCCATGATCATGAGAGAACTGGCGAGACAGGAAAACAACATCGAATTGATTGCATCCGAAAACTTCACTTCCGCTGCCGTTATGGAGGCTTCCGGTAGTGCATTGACGAATAAATATGCAGAAGGGTATCCCGGCAAGAGATATTATGGTGGCTGTGAGCATGTGGATGAGGTTGAAAATCTGGCAAGAGAGCGGATGCAGGCGCTCTTTCATGCGGAGTACGCCAATGTTCAGCCTCACTCGGGATCCAGCGCCAACCTGGCGGTATATACTGCATTTCTTCAGCACGGAGATACAGTGATGGGGATGGACCTTTCTAATGGCGGTCATCTGACCCACGGAAGCCCGGTGAATTTTTCGGGAATCAACTACAATTTTATACCCTACGGAGTAAACCGGGAGACGGAATATATCGATTTTGATATGGTAAGAGAACTGGCTCATAAGCACCGGCCAAAGTTGATTGTAGCGGGAGCAAGTGCATATCCCAGAATCATTGATGCGAAGCGCTTTCGTGAGATCGCAGACGAAGTTGGAGCCTATTTGATGGTGGATATGGCTCACTTTGCCGGTCTGGTTGCAGCAGGCCTTCATCCCAATCCGGTGGAGCATGCCCACGTTGTCACCACCACCACCCATAAGACACTGAGAGGTCCCAGGGGAGGAGCGATTCTGGCAAAGAAGGAATTTGCCAAGCAGATTGATAAAGCAATATTTCCCGGGATGCAGGGAGGCCCTCTTATGCACATTATCGCCGCCAAGGCAGTATGTCTCTGGGAAGCGGCATCACCGGAGTTCGTGGAATATCAAAAGCAGGTATTGGAGAACTGCGCCACGTTGGGACATGAGTTACTGGCAAGGGGCTTTCGCCTGGTATCCGGCGGAACGGACAACCACCTGTTGTTGATCAATTTAGTGAATAAAGGAATTACGGGAAAGGATGCAGAGGCATTGCTGGACCAGTGCGGTATTACTACCAATAAAAATACGGTACCCGGAGACCCCAACGGACCTTTCGTCACATCCGGCATCCGCATCGGTACTGCTGCTGCAACCAGTAGAGGCTTCGGCAAGCAGGAGTTTCTGCAGGTTGCCGAGGCTATCACATTGGTTCTGGACAACCCCGGCGACAGCAGAGCTTCGGATAAAGCCAAATCTATCGTTAGAGAACTCTGCACGGCTTATCCGCTGTACCGATAATACATTTTTATTAGGTTCTGTAAGATTCGGGAACGGCTATTAGCCGTTCCCGTTTTTCAATTACTGGGGATGCAAATCCTTGTACCGGGGATGGAATAATCCATAACGGTCAAAGTGGGGTTTACTTTCATCAAATTCCGAGGAAGAACCCGGAAGCGGTGATGGACGCGACGGAGAAAGAACTGTCATATCCTGTGTTCGTCAAACCCGCG
>CAYLVS010000066.1:3516-8511 GCA_964387185.1 uncultured Oscillospiraceae bacterium
ATCCATAACGGTCAAATCTGGGTTTACTTTCATTAAGTTCCGGGGAAGAACACGAAAGCGATCGCATATCTTATCCATGCTATCACCCATCCGTACAAAGTAGCAGTCATCTCTTACAGGCGATGACCGTCTTGGTGATGGGCAGGGCGCTGGGGAGGGGGCTTTTTCCATGTGCGGAATACACAGTCTCATGCCTATTTCCAAATTGTAGAGATCCAGTGCAGGGTTTGCTTCCATCAGCACATCCAGAGAAATGTCATTTCTCCTTGCAATCATGTAAAGGGTATCTCCCTCCACAACGGTATAGAACTCTCCGGTACAAGCAGCTCCTTCTCTGACAGGGATTCTCAAAGGGGAGGGTGCTGTCGGTGTAGGGGTCGTTGGTACGGGGCTTGGAGTGGGAACGGGTCGAGGAGCCGGCATTTCGGGCACAGGAGCCGGAATAATAGGAGGAGCGGTTGGCATAGGCATAGGCATAGGTCTTGGAACCGGCATCGGGGGAGGAGTCGGCCTCGGAATAACCGGAATCGGTGTGGGAATAACGGGTGTGGGCGTCGGTGTAGGGATTACAGGAGCCGGTGCCGGAGCAGGGACCGGAGCCGGGACCGGAGCAGGAACCGGAGCCGGGGCCGGACTTATACCAGGGATGCAAATCTGTCCTCCAATTCTTAAATTGTGAGGATCCATGGCCGGATTCGCCTGGAGAATGGATTCCAGGGAAACCTCATAGTGGTTCGCCAGCATGTAAGGAGTATCGCCGGGGGCGATAGTGTGAAGCAGACCATTGCAAACAGCACCGTTTTCAGTGGCTCCCCTTGCCACAGTGCCATTGCCGGGGATGCATATCCTCTGGTCGATTCTTAGAGCATACGGATTTGTAATGTCGTTGACCTGCATCAATGCAGATACAGACACACCGTACCTCTGGGATATAGAATAAAGAGTATCGCCTGCCTGTATGGTGTACATTTCTGTGCACACATAATCCCGGGGGACTGCAGGCGCGGTGGGGAAGGGAGCCCGTTGGCGGTCTTGTATCATATCGATCTAATCACCTCTCATTCACCTGATTCTATCCTCAGGATCATATTTATACCAATATATTTCAATTGTCTCTAACTTGTGATAGAATAAACAAATTAGTTCTTGAGAGGAGTTTTTCATTGAAGCGTTTTTTGTCGAATCCCATGGCCGTTGTTCTTATTTTGTTGATGGCTTTTCAAGCTATCACCGGTGGTCGATACCACAGCCCTATTGATTGGGTTATGAGCACACTTACCGTACTGCCCGGTATCATCATAGGCCTTTCTTTCCATGAGTTTGCCCACGCCTGGGTAGCATATCGCTGCGGTGATTCTACACCTAAATATCAAAACAGGGTCACGATCAACCCCGCAGCCCATATCGATCCCATTGGATTTATTGCCTTGCTCTTCATAGGCTTTGGATGGGGAAGACCCGTCATGATTAATCCCAATAACTTTCGTAAACCGAGAAGAGATGAGTTATTGGTAGCTCTGGCCGGTGTCACCCTTAATTTGATTCTGGCCTTCCTGTTCATGATTGTCTTACGGCTACTCTATGAATTTGCGCTTGGGTTTATGCTTTCAGATTTGGGGATAATCCTTCAGGATATCCTCATCCAAATCGTCCTAATTAATATCGTTTTGATGGTTTTCAACTTGTTGCCGATCCCTCCCCTGGATGGATTCAATGTGATTACGCAAATTTTCAACCTTCGAAACACAGAGTTTTATTACAGGGTCTACGATAAAGGGTTTTTAATCCTCATGGTGCTGATTCTGTTCAATATTACAGGCAAGGTTCTTAGCCCTGCAGTGGGATGGGTTTATAGTACTCTGATGGGAACCCTATTCTAATAAGATCATTTTGAAACCCGGAGATAAAACAAACATAGAATCTAGGCCTAATCGCATTATAATTTAGCCCTCCTAGACCTATTTTCTGCTGTTAAAGCAAGATTTTGAGCCTTAAAATTCATCATATAGGCCTAAGACTACTAAGTCAGATGAAATATGAGGCTACTTTTTTTGATTTTATAGGCCTAATTACATTATATTATAGCTTTCCTGAGCCTATTTGCCACAGTTTAGGCAGAATTTTGAGCCTAAATAGCTGAAATTTACGCCTAAAACTAAGGCATTAGATGTGATATGAACCTATTACCATCAGCTTAGCAGATCAACCTAAGAATGGAATTGAAGATTTCCCTCGGATTAAATTAGCACTCTAATAAACAGAGTGCTAATTTAATGTTTATTTCCTTCAAAAAAAGGTATATACTAATTGTTAGTAAACAGATGTAACCCATGTCATACACGAGGGGGTGGTCATATGAACATGGACAGAATGACAGATAAAGCACAGGGGGCAATCATAGACTGCCAGAAGATAGGAGTGGAGGAAGGCCATCAACAAATTGACGGCGAGCATCTTCATATGGCTTTGATGTTGCAACAGGAAGGATTGGTACCCAAGCTGCTGAATTACATGTCGGTGAACAACGGAGCGCTGATTGGGGATCTTCAGGTGGAACTCAGTAAGCTGCCAAAGGTTCAAGGGGGCGGAGATTCCATGTATGCCAGCAGAAGATTAAACCAAATTCTGTTGAGTGCCGAGAAAATAGCCAATGAGTTCAAGGATGAATTTGTCAGTGTGGAGCATCTTTACCTGGCTCTGTTGGATGAAAAGAATACGCCGTCCGCAAAGCTTTTGAATAAATACAACATAACCAGAGAAGGCTTCCTCCAGGCTTTGACAAAAGTCAGAGGAAACCAGAGAGTGACCAGTCAGAATCCGGAAGAAAACTACGAGGCATTGGAGAAATACGGAAGGGACCTAGTAGATCTGGCCCGAAAAGGAAAATTAGATCCGGTTATCGGCCGCGACAGTGAAATTCGCCATACGATACAGATTCTATCCAGGAGGACAAAGAACAATCCTGTACTTATCGGTGAGCCGGGTGTAGGAAAGACCGCAGTAGTAGAGGGTCTGGCCCAGAGAATTCTCAACGGCGACGTACCCGAAGGACTGAAGGATAAGACTATTTACGCTCTGGACATGGGGGCGTTGATTGCCGGTGCAAAATTTAGAGGGGAATTTGAAGAACGTCTGAAATCAGTACTGAATGAAATCGAAAAATCAGAGGGTAAGATTATCCTTTTCATCGACGAGATTCATAACATCGTAGGAGCCGGTAAAGCGGAAGGCTCCATGGATGCGGGAAATCTGCTCAAACCCAAGTTGGCCAGGGGTGAGTTGCACTGCATCGGTGCGACAACCCTGGATGAATACAGAAAAAACATAGAAAAAGATGCAGCACTTGAGCGAAGATTCCAGAAAATATTAGTGGACCAGCCTACGGTGGAAGATACCATATCTATCCTTAGAGGGTTGAAAGAGAGATTTGAAATCCACCACGGTGTTCGAATCACAGACAATGCACTTATCGCTTGCGCAACTCTATCGGATCGCTACATCAGCGACCGTTTCCTCCCGGACAAGGCAATCGACCTCATGGATGAAGCGGCCTCAATGATACGTATGGAGATCGACAGCATGCCGGCAGAGTTGGATGAATGTGCAAGGAAGATCATGCAGCTGGAAATCGAAAGACAGGCTTTAGGAAAGGAATTTGATGAAGCATCAAAAGTAAGATTGCAAAATATTGAAACGGAACTTGCCAAGCTGAAGGAAGAAAATGATGTAATGCGCACCCAATGGGAAACCGAAAAGCAGGCGATCACAGGCCAGAAGGCTACGAAGCAGCAGATTGAAGATGTGCGCCATGAAATCGAAGAAGCGGAAAGGCGATACGATCTGGAGAAGCTGGCGGAATTAAAATACGGCACCCTTCCTGCTCTTGAAAAGAAGCTTCAGGAAGAAACTGCGGGCATCGATGAAGCAAAGGAAAACCGCCTTCTGAAAGAAGAGGTAACCGAAGAAGAAATCGCTCAGGTAGTGTCAAAGTGGACAGGTATTCCCTTGAACAGGCTGGTAGAATCGGAAAGAGAGAAGCTTTTACGACTGCCGGAGTTGCTCCACAAGCGGGTGATCGGTCAGGAGGAAGCCGTCAATGCCGTATCTCAGGCTGTGCTACGTGCCAGGGCAGGGCTAAAGGATGAAAACCGACCGGTGGGGTCCTTCATTTTCCTCGGACCTACGGGAGTGGGAAAGACTGAGTTGGCAAAAGCTCTCTCAGAAGCTCTCTTCGATTCGGACAAAAACATGATTCGTATCGATATGTCTGAATATATGGAGAAACATTCCGTATCCAGGATGGTAGGTGCACCTCCGGGTTATGTGGGTTACGACGAAGGTGGCCAGCTGACGGAGGCAATCAGGAGAAAGCCGTATTCCGTCATACTGTTTGATGAAATCGAAAAGGCCCACCCCGATGTATTCAATATTCTGCTCCAACTGCTGGATGATGGCAGGCTCACGGACAACCAGGGAAGAACGGTTGATTTCAAACACTGCATCGTTATCATGACCTCGAATATCGGAAGCCCCTATCTCATTGAGAATATCACACCGGATGGGACCATATCCGAAGAAGTCAAGGACATGGTGGAAGAGGAGATGAAACGTCATTTCCGTCCCGAGTTCATCAATCGAATCGATGACATCGTTGTCTTCTCCCCGTTGACAGAGGATCAGATCATGAAAATAATCGATCTGTCCATGGAAGATATTCGAAAGAGACTTGAGGACCGTAACATCCATGTGGCTCTTACCGATGCCACCAAGAAATTTATTGCTGCAGAAGCGTACTCACCAACCTACGGTGCACGTCCGGTAAAGAGATACCTCCAAAAGCACATTGAAACGGAGATTGCTGCTAAGATCATTCGCGGTGAAGTAAAGGATGGAGAGACTATCACTATAGATATGAAAGAGAATAAAATGGTCCTTTGATTTAAAAGGAAGCAAGGGGACGGTTCTTTTGCTTCCTTTTTCTAGTTCCGGGAAGCA
>CAYLVS010000067.1:0-8391 GCA_964387185.1 uncultured Oscillospiraceae bacterium
GGACGTTTCGTTTGCCACCCCCAAGCCAGAAGGTGGCAAACGAAACGTCCCCCTGCCACCAAACGAAACGTCCCCCTGCCACCAAACGAAACGTCCCCCTGCCGCCCCTAACCATATTATATGGAATCTTTTACAACTGCACCGACCTATGCTATAATAACCGCAAACGAAGTTTGCTAATGAACTTAGGTTATTTCAACATAAGCTACTCTGCGGCAGAGCCGCCAAAAATCGCGGCTTATGTTATAATGTGCCGTACGGAGGTGATACCCAATGCTTTTCAAGAACATTACAGTTTTAGATGAGGACCTCAATATACAGAAGGCCATGTACGTAGGTACTAAGGGTGATCGAATCGCATATATTGGCAACAGCATGCCCAAGGTCGGATACGGGGAAGTACTTGACGGCGCAGGTAAGTTGCTGATGAGCGGTTTTTTTAACTCCCACGCCCACACGCCCATGACACTGATGAGAGGCTATGGAGAGAGCTTATCTTTGCAGGATTGGCTCAATAAACGCATTTTTCCCTTTGAAGCACATTTGACGGGGGAAGATGTTTATTACGCTACGCTTCTTGGAATTGCAGAATCTCTGCGCTTTGGCATCGTATCCACCACCGACATGTATTATTTCTGCGACTTGATGGCGGAAGCCTTCATAGAAAGCGGTGCAAAAGCTAATATCGGCAGAGGAATTACCTGCTTTACCGATCAGGATCTCAAAGAACTTCCCGCCTATCAGGAATCAAAAGACCTATATGAACAATATAATGAAAGCGGAGAGGGCAGAGTCCGTATTGACATGAGCCTTCACGCAGAATATACTTCTAATCCGAAAATTGTTGCACAACTGGCAGAGTTTACAAAGGAACTGGGGACGCGGATGCATGTCCACCTTTCGGAAACGGTCGCGGAGCATGAGGGGTGCAAGGAGAGACATCAAGGGAAAACTCCGGCAGAATACTTCAATGACCTGGAGCTCTTGGACAGCAAGACTACTGCAGCTCATTGCGTCTACATCGAAGGCGATGATTTTCATATACTAAAAGAGAAAGGGGTCACAGTGGCAAGTAACCCAATCAGCAACCTAAAGCTTGCCAGCGGTGTCTGCAATGTGCCCAAGTTGCTGGAAGAAGGAATCAATGTAGCCATCGGTACCGACAGCGTTGCCAGCAACAACAGTCTGAATTACATCGAGGAAATGAAATTTTTCGGTTTGGTCCATAAAGAAAAATTCAGAGATCCCAGGTTGACGACGCCCAGGCAGACGATCTATGCCGGTACCCGTGCAGGAGCCCTTGGACAAGGGAGAGAAGATTCGGGTATTCTCAAGGATGGCATGAAAGCTGACCTCATCGTTCTGGACATTTCCGGACCTCACATGTACCCGGCTCATGACTTGGCAAATAATCTTGTGTACGCCGCCTCCGGGAGCGATGTGATCCTTACCATGGTAGACGGTAACATACTTTACAGGGAAGGCAATTTCCCAACAATAGATATGGAAAAGGTTCGTTTTGAGACGGACCGTTCCATCCGAAGAATTATCGAGGCTTTGAAATAATGGCAGGAAAATCCTTTTTGCAGGGAGCTGTAGTGCTGGGCGTCGCCGGGCTTATTATCAAAGTAATGGGCGCGGTTTTTCGCATACCTTTAGCAAACATTATCGGCGATACGGGGATGGGCTATTACCAGACCGCCTATCCGGTCTACGTATTGTTGCTGACCTTGTCTACGGCAGGTGTCCCTGTTGCCATCTCCAAGATGGTGGCGGAGCGCAACGCTTTGGGTCATTCTTATGAGGCATATCGCGTCTTTCGCATATCCTTTGCACTTCTCTTTGCCATTGGTATCAGTTCATCCGCTGTGCTTTTCTTCGGTGCGGGAACAATTGTAAATTACTTGGGGAATCCCGGAGCCAAAATGGCTATGATGTCCATTGCGCCGGCATTGTTTTTCGTTCCGATCATGGCGTCCTTCCGAGGCTTCTTCCAGGGCATGCAGAACATGAAACCTACAGCTATATCCCAGATTGTTGAACAGCTTTTCCGGGTGACAATCGGACTGGCTCTGGCAGTTTTCCTCGTCGATCAAGGCTTAGAGTATGCAGCGGCAGGAGCCTCTTTCGGTGCCACTGCAGGCGCAGTAGCCGGCCTGATTGCCGTAGCAGGCATGTTTCTGTTTTTTAGGAGAGGAATCTTCAGAAAAATTGCCAAGCCAGTGGGGGAGCGCAGCGACAAAAGCAGTAAGATATTGCTTCAGATCCTGGTCATAGCTGTGCCTATAACCATCGGAGCTGCTATCATGCCTATCATGAACACCATCGATGTGGCTATCGTCATCAATCGATTGACGGTGAGCGGGTTTACGCCCGATGCAGCCAATGATCTCTACGGTCAGTTGACCGGAATGGCCGGGCCCTTAATCAACTTTCCGCAGGTGTTGACCCAGGCCATTGCCATGAGTCTTGTTCCGGCAATTGCGGCTGCCTATAAGCGCAGAGAGATTGATTTTCTGCGATACAATGTGGAGCTGGGCCTCCGGACTTCATTGATTTTAGGATTGCCCTGTGCGCTGGGTTTGATGACTTTAGCCGAGCCCATAATGCTACTCCTCTACCCGGCTCAGAAGGCGAGCGCAATCAGTGCTGCACCCAGTCTTTTTATTTTGTCTTTCGGTGTGATTTTCCTTGCCACGGTGCAGATATTGACGGGAGTCCTCCAAGGGATGGGAAAACAGCTAATTCCCGTGAAAAACCTAGCCATCGGCGCCGTGGTCAAGGTGATGCTCACTCATTACTTGACTGCTATTCCCGACATCAATATTCGGGGAGCCGCCATTGGTACGGTATGCGCCTACATAGTGGCGTCTGTATTGAATTTGATGGCAGTGAGAAAATATACAGGAGCCAGGTTTGATTTTCGGTTGACGATCATTAAGCCGGCAGCCTCCGGTTTGACCATGAGTGTCGCTGTTTTTGGAGTGCATCGTTTGCTAAATGTCCTGTTTGGTAGTATTATAGACAGCACCAATATGGCAAACGCGCTGGCCACAGCTCTGGCTATCCTTACAGGCGTCGTGGTTTACGTGTTTATGCTCTTTGCAACAAGGGCTATCACCAGTGAAGAATTAAAGCTGATGCCCAAAGGAGATAAGTTGATACGGATCTTTGCGAGGTTTAAAAAGTAATGTATGAAGAACTATATAAAGAAGGAAATACTGCGGCGGAAGCCGTGGATCGTCTGATAAAGATCATATCCCTGCTGAGAAGTAAAGAAGGATGCCCATGGGACAAAGCGCAGACCCATGAGAGTCTTAAGGTCTGTTTGATTGAAGAAGCTTACGAGGTAACGGAGGCTATCGACAACTTGGACTGGGATAATCTGGAGGAAGAGTTAGGCGATGTATTGCTCCAGGTTGTTTTTCATGGAGATCTTGGACAATCGGAAGGGAAATTTGACCTAAAAAGCATCGCAAACAGAGAAAGTGAGAAAATGATACGCCGCCACCCCCACGTTTTTTCAAATAATAGAGCTGAAAGTATTGACACAGCCCTTGAAAAATGGGAAAATATGAAAAAGAAAGAGAAGCAAGGTACTTTGACAGAATCCATGAGGGAGATTCCCAAATCACTGCCCGCATTGCGCAAGAGCATGAAGGTTCAGTCAAAGGCTGCAGGAGTGGGATTCGACTGGGATAATGTCGAACCTGCTTTTGAAAAGGTGGTAGAGGAGACCGGGGAGCTCATGGAAGCTTACCGGAAAGGAGACTTTAGGGGGATACGCGACGAGTTAGGGGACTTGCTTTTTGCAGTGGTTAACGTCGCCAGATTCCTGGAAGTCGATCCCGAAGACGCTTTGAATTTTACTTCACAGAGATTCATACAGAGGTTTAGCTTCATTGAAGAGGCAGCCCGTGCGGAAGGCCGTCGTATGGAATCGATGACTCTCTCGGAGAAGGACAAGCTTTGGGAGCAAGCAAAAAGGCGGGAGCGCTAACAGTGAATGTCCCGTGAAGTAAAATGAAGAGATAGAATTTATAATAATTCATTTAAGGAGGTAAGATTCGTGAACAAAGCAGAATTAGTTGCCCGCGTAGCAGAGAAAACCGGCTTTACCAAGAAAGATGCTGAGGTTGCCGTAAACGCATTTGTTAGCGCTGTAGAAGAAACTCTTGTAAAGGGTGATAAAGTGCAGCTCATCGGTTTCGGAACATTCGAAACCAGACAAAGAAAAGAAAGACAAGGAAGAAACCCAAGAAAACCTGGTGAAGTGATCAAGATTGCTGCATCAAAAGCACCTGTTTTCAAGGCAGGCAAAGCTCTGAAGGACGCTGTTAACAAATAATACATTATAGTTATTAAAAAAGGCAGCTGTAGCTGCCTTTTTTAATAGCGGTAAGGGATCTAAACAGGAGAAATCTATGAGGATTGACAAGTTTCTGAAGAATTCCAGAATCATTAAGCGCAGGACCGTTGCAAAGGAAGCTTGCGAGCAGGGCAGGATACAGATTAACGGCAAGGTTGCAAAACCCGGAAGCGAGGTTGTTCCGGGGGACACCGTGGTGATCGGTTTTGCTGCCCGGGAGATAAAAATCCTGGTCACCGCTGTTCCTGAGCACGTGACGAAGGAAATGGCAGACTCCATGTACCAAATTCTTCCTTGATTCCTGTAATAGAACGCAACAAAATGGTAACAATAGATAACGGCAGCTCGTTTTAACGGGCAGCCGTTATTTTGTCATATAAGAAGTAATAAAATAAACATATCCAGGGGGATTAATGAGGATTGGGATTCCGGAAGCGTTGCTTTTTCAAAGATATGAGCCGATTCTAAAAACGTTTTTTAACAATTTGGGAGTTGATGTGGTCTATTCCGGGCCTTCAAATCAGGACATTCTTGAACGGGGAATCAAGAACTGCGTGGATGAGGCTTGCTTGCCCATGAAACTATTTCAAGGCCACGTTTCAAGGCTTTTAGAGGAATGCGACAAGGTCGTGGTTCCCAGACTCATGAAATGTGAGTTTGGGGATTCTATTTGTCCCAAGTTCTCCGGGTTGCCGGAATTGATAGGAAAGGGGAATTCCAAGAACAAGTTTATCTTCACGGATCCCTTGTACCTCAACGACAGAGCAAAGCTGGAGAAAGCAATCATCAAGCAGGGAAAGCAGATAGGGGTACCTAAAGAGAACATACTTAGAGCATTCCGTGCCGGAGAAGCTGCCATGAATATTCGTAAAGCCGTGTACCGTGCAGAGGCGGACTTTGCAGAGGTTGCAGGGATGGGAGCGGGATGGACGGGCACCTTAGGGGCGGAGTACTACTCCGCCCCTAAGGGAAGCCGCGTGGCATTGCTTGGTCACCCATACAACATCTCCGATTCCTTTGCTAACCGCAATTTGATTTATAAACTGAAGCGTTTGGGAATCGAAGTGGTAACCGGGGAGGAACTGCAAGGAAAGAATTTCGACGAACAGATGAAAGGGCTGATGAAAGCGCCCTATTGGATGTTTTACAGAGAAAACTTTGGACGAGCCGGCGTTTTATTGAAGAATGGATCCATTGACGGCATCCTCTATGTCTCTTCCTTTTGCTGTGGCACGGATTCCGTGATTTTAGAGATGATAAGGAGCCGGATAGGTGAATTTCCCATGCTGGTATTAAAGCTAGATGAGCATACGGCGGAAGCCGGGGTGGATACGCGGCTGGAGGCCTTTTCTGAGCTACTTGAGAGGAGAAGATACCATGAAGCTCACCTTTCCTAGGATAGGGGACAGTCACATCTATGGCCGCCTCCTCTTCCGGGAGATGGGAATTGATATCGTCATTCCTGCACCTAATAGTACAGAAGGGCTTGAACGGGGGTCTGCCAAGGCGCCGGAGGATATCTGCCTACCCTTTAAGATTATGATCGACAATTTGCTTTCCGCCTGGGAGCAGGGGGCAGATACAGTTGTAATGCCGGCGACTATGGGGCCTTGCCGGTTGGGCGAATACGCGGAATTACTTGCGGTGGTTATGGAGAAGCAGGGCTGTGACTACCGGTGGATATTATTAGACGCTATCTCGGCAGTAGGGCCAAAGGAACTGCTACATCGGCTGGGTCAGGTGGTAGAAGATTCATCCTGTAGCAGAAGACAGATTCTATCCGCATTGTCAGGTACCTATTCGCTCATTAAAAACTTCGAGAAGCTGGAAGCGGAGGTCCGCATGCAAAGTCCCTTTGATTGTAAAAGGGGTGACTCAAAGTCCATTCTGAGAGCTTGTCGAAGAGGTTTAGAGCAGGCCCCGGACATTCGCAATGCTTTAGAGATAATACGGCAGAGCCGGAGAGATTTCAAGGAACTAAATCGTCATAAAGAAAGAAATCCGCTGAGACTGCTTGTAACAGGGGAAATATACACACAGATCGATGCCTTTGGAAACCATCATGTGGAGGATACCCTTATGGATCTTGGGGTATCCTTTGAAAAGAGTATCAGTATCGGTTGGTGGATCCGGAATACGATTTTGAATCCTTTTGGAGGGATGTTGCTAGAAGCTAAGAGAAATCCTTTGATGCCTCACCGGATCGGCGGTTACGCAAAGGAGACGGTCAATGAGGCTCTTCGCTGGGAAAAAAAAGGTTTCGATGGGATTATTCAGTTGTTTCCTGTAGGCTGTATGCCGGAGATCGTTGCAAAGTCGATCTTTGATGGCTTAGCAAAAGATGAGGGACTACCGGTGCTTACCATCGTATTTGATGAGATGGGCGGGGACGCGGGGTATTTAACTAGAATCGAGGCCTTTGTGGATATGCTGTATAGAAAGAGAGAAATGAAACATGTACTATCTGGGAATAGATGTGGGGTCTGTAAGCACTGATTTCGTCCTAATGGATGAGGACCTGATTATCATAGATCAACTTTATCTAAAAACCAAAGGGGCGCCAATAGACGCGGTGAAGGATGGGCTACGGCAGCTATCCGGTCGCTACCGGGATGAAGACATCTGCGGAGTGGGGACCACCGGAAGCGGCCGGGCGCTGGCCTCGGCCATCGCCGGCGGGGACGTGGTGAAAAACGAGATTACCACCCACGCCGTAGCTGCCGCCACTTTGGATCCGGAAATTCGCACCGTGTTGGAGATAGGCGGCCAGGATTCTAAAATTATATTGCTTCGTAACGGGATTATATCAGATTTTGCCATGAATACGGTGTGTGCTGCCGGGACAGGATCCTTTCTGGACCGCCAGGCAGAGCGACTGGGTCTTTCTGTAGAGGATTTGGGCGCAATGGCCGCCATGGCGGAAAGCCCCGTAAGCATAGCCGGCAGATGTGCGGTGTTCGCCGAATCGGACATCATACATAAGCAGCAGCTTGGATGTAAGATGGAAGATATCATTGCGGGAATGTCAAAAGCCTTGGTTCGAAACTACTTGTCCAACGTAGCCAAAGGTAAGTCTCTTCAGTCAAAAATCTGTTTTCAAGGAGGAGTGGCAGCCAACGAAGGCATTCGCAGGGCCTTCGAGGAAACCCTGGGTGCACCTGTCATCGTTCCGGAATATCATAAAGTGATGGGCGCTTTCGGGGCTGCCATACTGGCAAAGGAAAAGGCAGAACAGACAGGTGCCGCGTCCGGCTTCCGCGGGTTTCAGACCGGAGATGAGGAAATTGAGAGCCGCAGCTTCCACTGCAAAGACTGTGACAACCGTTGCCAGGTTACCATGCTCTATTCAGGAACCCAACAGCTGGGGTGCTTCTCCGACCGCTGTGGTAAATACCAGATGCACTAGCGTAGCTCTTTGTTAAGTCTTTTATACAATATGTAGACAACCAAACCCTCCACCACGGATACTGCCAGAGATATGGGTGCCCTTACAACCAGCAATTCAAAATACCCGGTTCCGTAGAGGCCGGACAGTAGCCAGGTGGTTAAGCCGATGCTCGTGACCAAATTGGTGAGAAAGATGATCAGATAAACCCGCCACAGGTGGACCTCCTTTAAGAAAAGGGGTTTTAACAATCCAGGAATCACACCTACTAAAACTGCAGGGAGGGTCAAGGGTGGATACCATGGGAAGGGAGAGAAGAGCGAGGCGCCGACTATATCTGCCACTGCGCCTGCAAAACCACCGGCTACAGGTCCCAAAAGCAGGCCGGCCAGGAGAATAGGAATGCCGCCAAAGCTGATTCGCACGCTATTAGTGAGCCATATGACCATGAATCGTGCCAGGATGATACTTATGGCTGCAAATAAGGCCATAAGGATCAGTGTTTTCGTGTTAAACTTTTTCATTAAAAAAACCTCCTAACAATAGTGGGATAGTACACCTAGTACTACACTAAAGAAAGAAGGTTCCCTTCGATGTTCCTTTAATGCAGCAGCGGACGCAATATTGTATCGCAACA
>CAYLVS010000068.1:0-8326 GCA_964387185.1 uncultured Oscillospiraceae bacterium
TGGCTGTGAACGCCTCCGTCAGACAGGAGGCCCATCAAATGCAGAGAGGTGCCTCTGGATAAGGCATGGTCTATCGCAGTATTCAGTTCACTGTTGTTATAGAAATCTCCCCCTTCAATCTCTTTTGTAATGCGGGTCAGATCCTGATACACCACGCGGCCGGCTCCGATGTTTAAGTGGCCTACTTCTGAGTTTCCCATCTGTCCCTCCGGCAGTCCCACCGCGATTCCGGAAGCTGTGAGTGTGGTGTTTGGACAAGTTGAGAAAAGGCGGTCTAAATTTGGCGTAGAAGCCATTGCGATTGCATTAGTACAAGAATCATCAGTACTCTTTCCAAAACCGTCAAGTATCATTAACATTGTGTTCATAAGTGTGGTCTCCGTGTAGTTGTCGTCATTCAATAAGTTGTCTGTATCATTTGAGCTGAAGGAATTCGGTCCTGCTGGCTCGCATGCTGATTATAACAAATACCTGCCCAAAATCATATAGCCTCACCTTATTTTTTGGTATAAGATAGGATCAGAAGTTACAGTTCACACCCTGCTGGACGGCGGTGCGTCAAATGGCAGAAAAATTTTAGGAGGAGTTATGAACTGGACAGAAGAACAAAAGCAGGCCATTGAGCTCAGAGAAAAGAGCATGCTGGTCTCAGCTGCTGCAGGATCCGGAAAGACCGCTGTGCTCGTGGAGCGCATCAAACAGCTCATTCAAAAAGATGGTTTGTCCCTTGACGAACTGTTGGTGGTGACCTTTACCAATGCGGCGGCTTCGGAAATGCGTGAAAAAATCGTTTCTGCCATCCCGGAACAGATGAATCAAATACATAAAGCCCATATCAGCACCTTCCATGCCTTTGCACTGGACGTGATCCGACGGTATTTCCACATCATCGATATGGAGCCGGGCTTCAAAATCTGCGATGATGCCCAGAGGGTATTGCTGCAGAACGAGGCGATGGAGCAACTCTTTCATGACGGGTTTCAGAAGCAGGATCAGGATTTTCTGCTCTTCTTAAAGCTTTATGCCGGCAGTAAAAGCGAAGATGCTGTGAAAGCGATGATATTTGACGTCCACAACTTCATACAGAGCCTTCCCGATCCATTTGCCTGGCTGGATGAGAAGATCGAAGCTTTGGCTTGGGGCGAATCTGCATTCAAGGAAAGTCCATTGTTTCAGGAAATGCTGGCTGAGATCCATGAAGAACTCGAATCAGCCGAGGCAGACTGCAATAAAGTGCTGCAAAAGGTTTCGGAATGCGGGCTGACAAGTCTTGGGAAAAAGGCCCAAGTGGATCTGGATGCGATAGGAGGACTTTTGAAGGCCTTTGATGCGGACTTCAACAGCGGAGCGCGCCAAATGGAGAGGATGGTTTTCCAGAGGTTTACCGCCTCCAAAGACGACAAAGCCGGTTATGAGGAAATAAAGGAAGAGATTTCTTTTCTTCGTGGCAGGGCGAAGGACAGTCTGAAAAAGCTCACTTCCGGCTACTTTTCAAAACCCATGGATGCGTATATTTCAGAAATGAATCAAACCTATTCTGCTGCGTTGATTTTAAGGAACCTCGTTGTAGAATTTGATAAACTTTATATGCAGCGGAAGGAAAAGAAAGGCCTTATCGACTTTTCAGATATCGAGCATTTCGCATTGAAGATCTTATCTGAGGAAGCGGCGGCCTCGGAATACCGCAGTAAATTTCGCTATATTTTTATAGATGAATATCAGGACAGTAACCTGGTGCAGGAAGCCATCATTGAGAAAATTCGGCGTGAGAACAACGTCTTCATGGTAGGAGATGTGAAGCAAAGCATCTATAAGTTCCGCCTGGCAGAGCCGGAAATTTTTCTCAACAAATATGAGTTATTTAAAAAGGGTACCGATCCCTTTTCCATGAAGCTGGACCTGAATCGCAATTTCCGCAGCAAGGGCCCAATCCTTGATGTGGTCAATCACGTCTTCAGTCGCATTATGGATCAGAGGAGTACAGGAATTGAATACAATGAAGAAGCGGCACTTTATAAAGGCGTAAGCTACGAAGGTTCCCTGGACCACAAAGCGGAGCTTCATCTAATAGAAGATCGCCAAATCAATGATGAGGTGCTTGATGATGAAGTGGCGGACATGAAAAAGGCAGAGCTGGAAGCCTACGTTGCAGCAAGCTTGATAAAGCAAAACAAAGGGCTGCCCTATTACGATGAAAAGACCAAGCAGCAACGTCAGTTAACCAACAAGGATATGGTGATTCTGCTCCGAAGCGCAGCAGGTACGGCGGACATTTATTATGAAACCCTTGAGAGAGAAGGAATCCCTGCCTATATGGACACGGGAGACGGCTATTTTGACACTCTGGAGATATCCGTATTCCTGAACTTGCTCAAGGTCATCGACAACCGAAAACAGGATGTACCCCTCCTCAGCATTTTACGCTCACCCATCTTTGGGTTTTCCATTGACGAACTTGCGGAAATACGAGCCGTGCAAAAATCAGGATCCTATTTTGATGCCATATCAGACTACAGCCGGACGGGAACTGAGGAGCATCTGAGACTACGGTGCCGGCAGGCATTTTCTCAGATCCACCAATGGAAACAGAAAGCAAAATTTCTCCCCCTGTCTGATTTTATCTGGCAGTTGATTCAACAGACCGGCTACTACAGTTATGTTGGGGCGCTTCCTGGAGGAACCCAGCGTCAGGGAAATCTCAGAGCCCTGGCTGACAAGGGCGCTGCCTATGAAAACAGTTCGGGGAAGGGTTTGTTTGGATTTATCAATTACATCGAAGCAGTCAAAAAGGGAAAAGTGGCTTCGCCCCCCATTAAGTTGATCGGAGAAAATGATGATGTGATTCGAATTATGACAGTTCATAAGAGCAAAGGGCTTGAATTTCCTTTGGTCTTAATGGGAGGCCTCGGTAAGCTTTTTCATCGGGAAAAGGGAGGTGTGGTAAGCCATCACAAGGATTTGGGCATTGCCATGCGACTGGTGGACAGAAATTTGCGTTGCTACAAAAAAACACTCTCCCAGAGCATCATCGAAACAAGGATCAGCAGAGAAGCAATGGCGGAAGAGATTCGAATCCTCTACGTAGCCCTCACCCGCCCCATGGACAAATTGATCCTTTTGGGATCGGTGAAGGAGGCGCAGAGCGCTATGAAGCAGGCTGCTGACCGAGGTCTACCCAGTCCTTTAAAAGCGAGGAGCTATTTGGATTTCCTCCTGCCCGCTCTGGCGGATTGCCCTGAGATTGACATTTACACACATGACAGAGGCATCGTCTCTTTAGGGAAAAAGGTACAGCAAGATTATAAACAGAAGCTTCAAGCGGTTATGGAACAGGGCTTCTCTTCGGAAGAGGCCATATATAAGGCAGTAGCCAATCGCCTCGACTGGAGCTATCAATATCTCGGCGCCCTGCAGAGCAAGTCAAAGTACACAGTCTCGGAATTGAGTCGTGGCAGGAGCAGGCCCGAACGCCGTGCTATCGGGTCTGAAGCCGCTACAAAAGGGGCAGAAAGAGGCACTGTCTATCATGAAATCATGGAGAGGATTCCGTTGAAGACAGAAGATTATAGCATAGACAGCATTGAGGAGTTTGCTGAGAGCTTGATTGCCATGGAGATTCTCACGGAAGAGCAAGTTCGCTCTGTTGACCTAACAAAAATCCTGGGCTTCTTTCAATCTCCCCTGGGAGTGCGTCTGTGCAACGCAGACAAGGTCTATCGGGAAGAAGCCTTTAATCTACTTACGGAGAAAGATGGAGAAGAAGTTATGGTGCAGGGTATCATTGACAGTTATTTTGTTGAAGGAGATAAATGCATATTGATAGACTTTAAGTCCGACTATGTAGTAGATAAGCGGGAAAACATAAACGCGCTGATAGAAAGGTATCGTCCCCAGCTGGAGCTCTATAAAGAGGCGCTGGAGCAGATCCGCGGATTGGCAGTGGATGAATTATACCTATATTTCTTTTCTTTAGATAAGGAGTTCGCATTATAAAATAACATACTAAGGGAATACAAAAGAGCGGTCCGTGACCGCTCTTTTGACATACTTGTATGTAATTAAAGGAATTGCTTATGCCTCCATGGCTTTCAGAGCCAGCTGTTTCTCCAGCTTTCTTTCTTCAAGCATCTTTTCATATTCCTGATCGGTCATCTTCTCCATGGAAATACCCGTAAATCCATAGAATATCGATACCAAGGGATTGCAGAGATTGAGGAAGGCGTAGGGGATGTACGACAATGTGGGTACACCTAGGAAGGTGCTCATAGTGGCACCACAGCTGTTCCAGGGAACGAGACTGGAGGTCATAGTGCCGGCATCCTCAAGACATCTGGACAGGTTCTTGTTCTTCAACCTTCTGTCTTCAAAGGCTTCTTTGTACATTCTGCCGGGGAGGAGAATAGCGAGGTATTGGTCGCAGGCTACGATGTTGTAGAAAATGCAGGAGAAGATCGTGATCGTAACCAAAGAACCGGTGCCCTTTGCAGCTTTCAACAACAGATGGGACAAAGATTTCAGCTGCTCGGATGCATCCATGACGCCACCGAAGGTCATGGCGCACATAACAAGGGAGATGGTCCACATCATGCCCTGCATACCACCTCTGGTGAGCAGGTCATATACTTCCGGAATCTCGCTGGAAGATTCATATCCATAGTTGAGTACACCACCGAAATCTACGGGAGATACACCCTGGACGGCCATAAAGACAACGCCCAATGCGATACCGCCAATAAGTGCCGGTAGAGCGGGTGCTCTTAATGCTACCATGACGATAACAAAAACCGGTGGAATGAGAAGCAACGGTGAAATCCAAAATTCCGCTTTCATTCCATCCATAAGCAGGGTGACTCCGCTCATATCTACGGATTCTCCTCCGTGGCCCATACCCAAAATAATAAAACCAATAAGAGCGATGATTAGAGATGGGGTTGTGGTCCATATCATGTGTCTGATATGTTCGAAGAGAGTGGATCCGGCTACGGCAGGAGCCATGTTTGTCGTGTCGGACAAGGGGGACATTTTGTCTCCGAAATAAGCACCGGAGATAATTGCGCCGGCGGTCATGGCCGGATTGATACCGAGGCCCATTCCCACACCTATTAAAGCAACACCTATGGTGCCTGCGGTGGTCCAGGAGCTACCTGTGGCCAGAGCAACGATACTGCAGAGGATGCATCCCGCAACCAGGAATATGCTGGGGCTCAAGAGCATCAAGCCGTAGTAAATCATTGCAGGTACTACACCTCCGGCAATCCAGGAGCCGATCATGGAACCTACCACCATGAGAATGAGAATCGCCTGCATAGAGCGGTTGATGGCTGCCAGGATACCCTGTTCAAGAACTTTCCATTTCCAACCGTTGGCTACAGCTACGATGGCAGCTACGATAGCGGAAACGAGCAAGGCCATGTGTGCTTCGCCGCTGTTACTGACCATGATTTCATAGTACAGCAGGAGTAGCATGATGATCATTACCGTGAGCACCTGCCATAAAGGAATTTTTCTACCCATTTTGTTCCTCCTTAAGAAGTAAAGAATTAAAGAAAAATAATTTATTGGCGTATAAATACGCTGCATAAATTATACAACTGTTGAATTATACCGTCAAGACGCGGAATACTTTAACTATTAGACCAATCTAAATAATCTGACATCAGGGATAGTGAAATAAATCAATGAACGCTTGAAATCAGTGGGTTCCAAGATAATTTACATCTGGATTATCTGCAATTACCCTCAAAAAACAATTAACGCTTTACAACGATATCACAATAAAGTATAATCATAGATGTTCAATTCGACGGAGACATTTAGACTCGAATCTCCGGTAGATTCATTTAACAATAGGAGGATACATTAATGAAGAAAAAAGTCGGCTTTTTGCTGGTACTCGTTTTATTGGTGAGCGCATTCGCTATAGGTTGTGGTGGCGATAGTGAGGACTTGACAGATTGGGATTACATTGAGGATAAAGAAGAACTCATCATTGGAATCACGCTCTATGAGCCAATGAATTATAACGATGAAAACGGACAACTCACAGGTTTCGATACGGAATTTGCCCAAGCTGCCTGCGCACTGCTGGGGGTTGAGCCCAAGTTCCAAGTCATAGACTGGGAGCAGAAGGAGACCGAGCTTAAATCCAAAACCATTGACGCTATTTGGAATGGTCTGACTGTAACAGAAGGGCGACGTGCAGATATGGCCTTTTCCACTTCTTACATTGTCAACAAACAGGTTGTAGTCATTAAAAAGGATAACGCTGAAAAATATGCGACACTGGAAGATATGGCAGGAGCCTCTGTTACAGCTGAAAATGGATCTGCCGGCCAGTCTGCTGTAGAAGCAAATGAGGTCCTCTCTGCAAATGACTTCGTAGCCTCAGCGGCACAAAAAGACGTGCTCATGGAGATTAAAGCCGGAACCACCGAAATTGGTGTATTGGACTTTGTGATGGCCCGTTCCGTCATCCGCGATGACACAGACTACAGCGACTTGATGATTAACGAGAGCATTGAGCTGGCTCCGGAAGAATATGCCATAGGCTTTAGAATCGGTGACGATGAGACGGTTGCAAAGTTCAATCAAGCCATAGAGGACCTGATTGCAGATGGTACATTGTTAGCGCTGGCTGAGAAGTACGGCCTTAGCGATGTTCTCGCTATTGACTAGTGTCGGTAGATTATAGGTTGATACTCTGGCATACATAAAAAAACAAGGAATTTGATATGTCATTTATGGAAGTAACTTTACAGCTGTTGGAAGGTTTCAAGATAACGCTGTTGATATTTGGAGTCACACTAGTTTTTGCACTACCCTTTGGCTTGGTTATAACTTTTGGTTCTATGTCCAAATTTACACCACTCAGATGGTTGACTAGGACGATTGTCTGGATCATCCGCGGTACGCCGCTGATGCTCCAGATTATTGTTGTCTTTTATGGACCGGGACTCATACTGGGATGGACGGCCTTTCCCCGGCTGACAGCTGTGCTGGTTGCCTTTGTGGTAAACTACTCAGCTTATTTCTCTGAGATTTATCGTGGCGGTATTGAGAGCATCCCTCGGGGGCAGTTCGAAGCCGGGCAGGTGCTGGGTATGAAGAAACCACAGGTTTTCTCCCATGTTATACTGCCACAGGTTATAAAGCGCGTTGTTCCTCCTATGGGAAACGAAATCATTACTTTGGTAAAGGACACTTCTCTTGCCCGGGTAATAGCAGTAGTTGAGCTGGTAAAAGCAGCCCAGGACATCGTGGGTTTGAAGGCCATCATCTGGCCGATTTTCTATATAGCCGCATTTTATTTGCTATTTTGCGGGATATTGACGCTATTTTTCGGATACGTGGAAAAGCGATTGAATTATTATAGAGGGTAAGATATGCCAATACTTGAGGTGAAAAACTTATATAAGAAGTTCGGGAAGGTAGATGTTCTCAAGGGGATCAGCTTTACCCTTAAGAAGGGCCATGTCCTTGCTATTATCGGCTCGTCGGGGAGTGGTAAGACAACGTTGCTACGTTGCTTGAATTTCTTGGAAACAGCGGACGAAGGCCAAATTATCGTCGCAGGTAAGACAGTCTTTGATTCCAATTCAAAAAAGACACTAAGTGAGCAGGAGCTGAGGAAAAACAGGCTGCATTTCGGTCTGGTGTTCCAGTCCTTCAATCTATTTCCCCAATACAGCGTACATAAAAACATTACATTGGCCGCTGAATTGCTCGAAAAGGAAAGATGTAAAAAGAACAATTGCTCAAAGGAAGAGAAGAAATCCGGTCTTAATGCTATTACGGAGAATGCAGAAAAGCTACTGGCTCAAGTCGGACTTACAGACAAGAGGGACTCCTATCCCTATGAGCTCTCCGGAGGACAGCAACAGCGTGCGGCCATAGCCCGGGCGCTGGCACTTAGTCCTGATGTCCTCTGCTTTGATGAACCAACGAGTGCTCTTGATCCCAGTCTTACAGGAGAAGTACTGAAGGTCATTAAGAACCTCAAATCATCGGACAGGACAATGATCGTCGTTACCCATGAGATGGAGTTTGCTAAAAATGTTGCTGACGAGATTATTTTTATGTCCGATGGCATCATTGAAGTTCGTGGTGACGCAGCCCATATCTTTGAGGATTCAACAAATGAGAAACTCAATGCATTCCTGTTGAAACCGCCGGAAGAATAACTGTTAAGCAATTTGCTTCCTACCATATATATACCGGACATAATTTCAGAGAAGATTTGGAAAGGAAATCCAGAAACCGTCGACAACTATTTTTTTGTCTAAAAAAAATGAAAAAGGGTGTTGACAGTTTCAAAATTGGATGCTAT
>CAYLVS010000069.1:0-8285 GCA_964387185.1 uncultured Oscillospiraceae bacterium
TATAAACATTTTATCATTGCGTTATATTGCGTTTGATGGTATAATATCCCTATATACGCAAAGGGGGGATTGCTGCGATGTATTTAAAAAAATCCAGGCAGAAAAACGGGCGCATCCAGCTCTCAATAGCCGAGGGTCACTATGATAAGGAAACAAAGCGTACCAAAACGGTAAACATCGAAACCTTGGGGTATTTAGATGTTCTTGAAAAGGAATATGATGACCCGATAGCTCACTTTACCGCAGAAGTTGCGAAAATGAACGAAAGCAGGATAAGAGAAAAAGCTCCTATAACTGTAAATGTGGATCCAAAAGCAACTCTGGCGGAAGGCACAAACAACCGCCGTAATTTCGGCTATGTTGCATTTTCCAAGATCTATCATGAGTTGGGTATAGACAAATTTGTTATGAACCGACAAAGATACACAAAAGCGGAGTTCAATCACAACAGCATCTTAAAGCTGCTGGTCTATTTACGGCTTCTCTATCCCGCCTCTAAGAAGGCCACACATGAAAACAAAGATATGATCTTTGATAAGACGGACTTTTCCCTTGACGATGCATACCGCAGCCTGAGTTTCTTTAAAAAGCACAAGAACAGCCTAATGCTATGGATCCATGAGAACATAAAGGCAGCATACGGCAGAGACACTTCCCTTGTTTACTACGATGTGACCAATTACTACTTTGAGATTGATAAACCAGATGAAATGAGAAGAAAGGGCATCTCTAAAGAGCACCGGCCCAATCCGATTGTTCAGATGGGTCTGTTCATTGATACCAATGGGATCCCTATCTACTACGGTCTTTTTTCTGGTAACACCCTTGATAAACAGACACTTATTCCCATGATGGATAAAATACTGGACGATTACGGCCTTGGACGGATCATCGTAGTTGCTGACAAGGGGGTCATCACCGGTGATAATATTGCTCAGACAATAATAGACGGGAATGGCTATGTGTTCAGCTATTCCATAAGAGGTTCTTCAAAGGAGTTCAAAGAATATGTGCTTGATGAAAATGGCTACACCGGAAGCAACGATGAAAATGGATTCCGGATGAAATCCCGTATCACGCCCAGGACAATACATGTAACAAATCCTCTCACCGGGAAAAAACAAGATGCTGAGGTAGATGAAAAGCATGTTGTCTTTTACAGTCCCAAATATGCGGAAAAAGCAAAGCGTGACAGAGCGGAAGCCGTTTCAAAGGCCCAGGAATATGTCAAGTATCCGGAGAAATACAACCATGCCTTGAATTATGGTGCCAAGAAATACATATGCAACCTAAAGGTTGATAAGGAGACGGGTGAGATCTTAGATGAAGTCAGGCAGCTTATTTATTTTGACGAAGATAAACTTAAAGAAGAGGAAAAGTATGATGGCTACTACGCCATCGTTTCCAGCGAGCTTGATGAGAGTGCGGAGAAGATCATCGAAATTTACAGGGGTCTTTGGAAGATAGAGCAATCATTCAGGGTCACAAAGAGTGACATAGAGGTAAGGCCTGTGCACCTCTCCAGGCAGGATCGTATTGATGCCCATTTTCTGATCTGCTTCATTTCACTCGTTCTGCAAAGAGTACTGGAAATGAAACTGGACAACAAGCATTCTACATCCACAATTCTTGAAAGCCTTCGAAAATGTGCCTGCAGCCATATTGAAAACAATTACTATATGTTTGATTATTATGATGACGTCCTTAAAGATATCGGCATGGTTACAGGCATAGACTTCAACAAAAAGTATATGCGTCTCATAGATATCCGCAAGGCTATAGGTGAAACGAAAAAGTAGGAAAAAATCTGCGACGCAATGAATTTATGTAAAACGATAAGGCCTGTAACCGTTGCATCTGGCGGGTTACAGGCCATTTTTCTTCATTTTGGTGCTAAAGTCAGGATAAAGTAGCAGTGTCAACAAAATATTGCTAATTCCTTCCTTTTTACGCTAGTTTCTTCTCTTTTTCGCCGGCTTCCGCCCTCAGCGCTTCCTCTTCCTCTTTCCACCTGTCTTGCGTGACCTTATGCTCGCGAATTCCCCCAACAGTAAAGATGATCAGACCCACCCATATAATTAGAAAGCCAATAAACTGATACAGGTCAAAACTCTCCTTGTAAATAAAGATTCCCAAAACCAGTGCCATGGAGGGTGATATATATTCGGTGAGTCCCAGAGCCACCAGGCTGATTCGATTAGCCGCCATGGCAAAGAGGGACAAGGGTATAGCTGTAAAGAGCCCTGACAGAAAGAGCAAAGCGATCTGCGGAGGCCCTGCGGTAGTGAAGGCACCCTTGCCGCTCAACTCCATATATAGGATTATGCCTATTGCAAAAGGAGCTAAAAACACTGTCTCATAGAACAGAGCCAACAGAGCCGGAGCCTTAAGTTTCTTTTTAATAGCTGCGTATGTAGCAAATGTAACAGCTAATGCCAGAGCCAAAACCGGGATTTGGCTGTAGGATATAAGCATCACGCATACTCCGATACACGCAAACGCGATAGCTAGAATCTTATATTTTTCCGGTTTCTCCTTGAAAAACAGGACACCAAAAGCGCAGACCACCAAAGGTTCGATATAGTAACCAATGCTGGTTTGAATGATGTAACCGGCGTTGACCATCCAGATATACAACCCCCAGTTTGTGGATATAATCAACCCCGCTGCAAAAAAGGCAGGTATAGCCCCTTTTTCTTTCAACGGCCCTATGATGCCTTTCCACTTATACTTAATTAAATCCACGACAAAGACCAGGATGCAGGCAAGCACCAGGCGATAGAACATGATGAGCAACGAATCTATGGGCTGGAGTGATTTCCAGTATATCGGAAGTACGCCCCATAACAAGGCACAGAGGATGGCACAGGCCATACCCAACTCGTGTTGCCTTCTTTCATCTGAAATCAGTTTCAATTATTATTCACCTCAGTATGTATGTAAGTTGGAACCCTTATCCATTTATAAGCCATAGCAATTGTATGTGATTAACCCTTAAAAGTAAAGAGGCAGCCCCTGTAAAAAACGACAAACCGGTATTATTTCGGTTTGTCGCCTCATAGACATTATGGAATTTAGCTGTGACAGTGTAACGTCTTGCAAATAACCGGGCGAATTACGCAAGCGTTACACTAGAACAATCCTCCCAGGAAACCACCTTTTTTACCGTCTCCCTGGTTGAAAAGCAGTATTATTATTACTAAAATAAGTAACCAACTACCTCCGCCCTCATTGTTGTCGCAGCAATCGTTTCTGCCGCTTCCACCAAACCAGCCGAAGCCACCGCAGAGTATAAAGACAATAACCAAAATAGGAAGCCAGCTTCCCCAATCCCAATCATCGTCCTTATCGCAACATGGATCACACGGATCACAGACTCTACAGCTTTCTGTCTCATCGCAGGGGTCGTGATGTCTACGATGGTCACGTCTTAAATCCGACCCATCCTTGCAAGGATCGCAGTACCTATAATCGTCTCCCAATAAAAACACCTCCTGGTCCTAATTTCAAACATTGCTCCTTCATAATATGTTTTTTCGGAGAAATGGTGCAAACCCGAGGTTATTATCGGATGAGACGTAGCAACCGTTGCATATCCTCCGGTAAAGGCGCATGCAAAGAGAGCCTTTCTCCGGTAATAGGGTGATCAAAATGCAGTTCTTCTGCATGCAGAGCCTGTCTCTCTATCAGATGGACCGCTTCTCCGCCATAGAGGATATCCCCGATTACAGGATGGCCCATGTGAGACATATGAACGCGTATTTGATGCGTGCGGCCTGTCTCCAATAAAAGCCTGATCAGAGTATAGCCCTTATCAAACCTCTCGAGCACTTCATAGTGCGTTACAGAAGGGTAACCATCTGGAATTACAGCTCTTTTCAGCTGATCGTCGATAGGTTTCCCTACGGGAAGATCGATGGTACCCCTGTCCTGCATCACAAGTCCCCTTACCACGGCAAGGTATTTTTTCTCTATCCTTCCCGCTGCGGCTTGCTTGGAAAAGTCATCCTGGCAGTGAGAGTTTTTTCCGATGAGCAGGACCCCTGTAGTGTCCATGTCAAGGCGGTTAATAAAGCGGATCTTGTAACGGTCCCCTCTGTCAAGCATGTATTTCATCAAGCCGTTCGCAATGGTATGACAAGGGTGGCCTTTCGTGGGATGCACGACAAAACCGGGCTGTTTATTGATCGCCAGAAGGTCAGGGTCCTCAAAAATTACCTCGATAGGAATCGGCTGGGGAATAAAACCGCTACTCTCCTCCGGCAGCAGTACGGTGATTCGGTCCCCTACCTTTCCCTTTTCATAGAGTTTGATTTTTCTGCCGTCCAGGTATACGAGGTCACCCTCTTTTAACTTCCGCAGCAGGCGGGAGGATATGCCTAGTCTACGCTTTAAGAGCTCCTTTACCGGGAGCTCTGTATCTTCATTTTTTATGATGTATTGATATCTGTCGTCCATAATGTTAATACGAGAATCTGCCTTTCTTATAGAAACTTAGTCTTGACTTTCGTCCAGAAATCATAATGCTCAAACCGCATGAGCTTGACCTCGGTCTGGGAAAAACCCAACGTGATTTCGCGGATGTTGCTATGCTTGTGTTCCATCCCGTCGGCTACGATCATGAAACCGTTGCCTTCTCTATGCTCCGGGTGAATCGTGACGTTCAGCTCTTTTGGTAGCACAACACTGGAGGTAAAAGAACGATAGGCAGTGGTGTTCATGGGTGCAATAGGCGTAATCTGCAGAATAGATAACCTGGGGTCAACTATGCTGCCACCTAGTGAGTAATTGTATGCGGTGCTCCCTGCGGGAGTGCAGACCAGAATACCGTCCCCGCTGAACCTCTCAATAAAGCTGTTTCCGATAGAAATATTCAAGTGAACCGTTGCAGATCGATCCCCTTTAATCGTGATTTCATTAAGCCCCTGATATTCAAACCGCTTATCTTTTTCCTCAACGGTTGCTTGTACAGTTTTCAAGTTCTGAATGTTGTATCTGCCCTGTTTATACATGAAGATAAACTCATCCAGCTCGTCGGGATGAATCTCCTGAAAAAAGCCGAGATGCCCTGTGTTGATGCCTAAAAAGGGCATCGGTGGAAACCCATATTTATGCAGGTTCCGTAGAAGTGCACCATCACCTCCAATGCTTACAATCAGCTCTGCATCCGGCGTAAACTGCTTGGGAACTGTAAAGCCACTCTGCTGCAGCTTTCTCCGTAGCAACTTTCGTATGTCTTGAGAATAGGAATCGTCATTAGCAAATATATTTATTATTCTGCTATCCATCGGCAGCTCCTCCCAGTTTATAACATGCCTTCCAGTTCATCTAAAAGCCTTTCAAAGGTCTCCATGGCCTTTTCAATAGGCTCTGCTTTGCTCATATCCACCCCTGCCATCTTCAACAGAGGAATGGGGTCATCCGATTCGCCGGATTTGAGGAAGCGGATATAAGCTTCTCTCGCTACAGGTCCCTCATGGAGAATTTTCTCAGAGAGCGCTGCCGCGGCAGAATAGCCCGTTGCGTATTTGTAGACATAAAATGCGTTGTAGAAATGTGGAATTCTGGCCCACTCCATGGCAATCTGCGCGTCGTACACCACCTGATCTCCATAGTATTTTTTGTTTAACTCCAGATAATTCTTGCTGAGCCAATCGGCAGTTAACACCTCACCGGTCTCGATGGCTTCGTGAGTCAACCTCTCAAATTCAGCAAACATTGTCTGGCGGAACAAAGTGGCTCTGAACTCTTCCATATACATATTAAGCAAATAAAGCTTGCGCTTTGTGTCCGTCTCCTCTTTCAACATGTGCTTCATCAGCAGGTTCTCGTTTACAGTAGATGCCACCTCTGCCGTAAAGATAGAATGTCCTCCGTAGACAAAGGGCTGTGAGCCTCTCGTGTAGAAGGAATGCATGGAATGACCCATCTCATGAGCGATTGTAAACACATCCTTGAGCTTTCCGTTGTAGTTTAGTAGGATATAGGGATAGCTGTCATAGCTTCCAAAGGAATAAGCACCGCTGGTCTTTCCTTCATTTTCGTATACATCGATCCAGCCTTCCGAAAAGCCCTTCTTCATATTCGAAAGATAGTCTTCGCCCATGGTTTCTAGGCCCTCGCGAATCATTTCAAGAGCTCTATCATATTTAATTTCTCCCATAGGGCTTTCCACTAGAGGTGTATACATGTCGTACATGTGGACAGCATCCAGCCCCAATGCTCTTTTCCTTAATCCAACGTAGCGGTGAAGCAAAGGTAGGTTTTTATTGACAGTCTGAATTAGGTTGTCGTACACGCTCAGAGGTATGTCATCTCCGGAAAGGGCTGCCTCGATGGAGGAACCGTACTTACGGATTCTGGCTGCTACCACATCGGTTTTGGTATTATAGTTATAAGTGGTAGCCAGGGTATTTCTCTGCGCCTCGTAGGCCGCGTACATATGCGCAAAGGCTTCTTTGCGAACGCGACGGTCACCGGATTCCATCAGACTCAGATATCTTCCATGAGTTACCTCAACCATTTCGCCTTTTTCATCCTCTATAGAGCCGAATTTAATATCCGCGTTGTTGATCATACTGAAGATATCATTGGTAGCAGAGGTCAATTCACTGAATTGAGCTAGGATGTTTTCCTCAGTTCTGCTGAGTACGTGTTTCTTCTCTCGCAATATCTGCCTTATCACATGAGTATAGAGATTTAGATCCTCCGATTTGTCAAGATAGTTCCACAACAGCTGCTCATCGATTTCTAGTAGCTCAGGAGTAAAGAAAGAGGCGTTAGCTGCCGTTTTGGCAATCAAGGTTTGGGCTCTGTCCGTCATGGCCTGATATTTTGCCACTCTGGTATCTTCATCCCTTTTCATGCGGGCATAGACATAAACCTTTTCCACCGTCTGCCACAGAGTATCCCTTGCGTTAAATGCATCCAGCAAAGCCGAAGCGCTTTCCCCCAAATGTCCCGCGTAAGATACAAAAGACTCTGCCAGAGCCTCTGCTTTTTTGTAGTCGGCTTCCCAGTCTGCCTCATTGCGGTACATAGCCTCGATATCCCATTTATATTTTACTTCAATCTGATCTCTGGATTGAATTCCCTTGTTCTCTGACATATTATAAACTCCTATCTATATATTATTTTTAATAGTATACCACAATTGAATTGTATCAAAGCCTCTTTTTTGTTATATTACATCTAACAGGACTACTGTTTAGAAAGGAAATACGGTTTATGGATAACAGGCCTATCGGCTTTTTTGATTCCGGATTGGGGGGACTGACCTGTATCTCTCCTCTGCTTTCGGCTATGCCGGATGAACGGATCATATATTTCGGGGATACAGCAAGAACTCCCTATGGCTCAAAAGCACCCTCCACAATCAAAACCTTCTCCCTGCAAATAGCGGACTTCCTCGTACAGAAAAATGTGAAAATGATCGTGATTGCCTGCAACACAGTAAGCGCCGTCTGCTTGACAGAACTGCAGGAACGCTACCCGAATATTCCTATTCTTGGGATCATACGACCTGCTGCAGAAAAAGTTGCCTTGACATGCAACAAAGAGAACAGCGTGGGAATCATTAGCACCAAGGCCACCTATAACAGCGGCGTATATGAGAAACTGATACATCGACTGGCACCCACTCTCCCGCTCCATGCAATCCCCTGCCCCACCCTGGTTCCTCTCATCGAGGAAGGCATTATTGAGAATGAAATCATGGATTTGTCCATACAATACTATATGGATCACTTTTTGACCTATCACAAGATTGACACGCTGATCCTAGGATGCACGCACTATCCTCTGATTCGGGAAAACATCAATAAACTCTATCCCTCTTTGCGCATTATTGATCCCGCCCTGGAGATTGCAAGCCACATCCAAAGACAGTTGGTTGAAATGGATCTCCTGGCGCAGGATTCCGACTTTGAAAACACTTTTTACGCCAGCGACCTCTCTGAGAACTTTGTTAACATGATCAACCGTATCTTTGAGATTGGTAAATTTCGCGTGGCGTTTAAAAACCTTGATCTTGACATGTATGAAGGAGGCGATGACCAATGAGAATAGAAGAAGTACTTGAATTGCTTGAAATTGACTCGCCGGATCAATTTGAATACTTTGAGCATCTGGCAGAGTTGATTGAATGTCCTGAGGAAATATCCTACGAGGCTTTTTACGGCGTTTTGAACGAAGTGGAACCCACTACACTAACAGAGCTATTGGATAACTATTTTGATGACTTGATGCTGGGTATCCCGGATGATGCAACAGACTTTTTCACCTTG
>CAYLVS010000070.1:0-8122 GCA_964387185.1 uncultured Oscillospiraceae bacterium
GATGTCCACCGCTTCCATGGCTTGCAAGGATCCGTTTTCGGTAATTTTCACCCTGGCTCCGCTGACAATGTCAAAGATGCTGGCTTCAATGTTGATACTTTCTTCATCGTCATCCAAGTCATTTTCGATGATAGTCAGGGCATGGCTGTCGCTATCGGCCACGCTGATGATGATATTGCGACCTACTACTTTCCCGTTTATGGTAACGTTACCGCCTTCGTTCAAATCACCTCTTTCACCGGTAATGATGATGTTGGCGTAGGGCGCGTTTACGTTTCCTACATTTATATCCTTACCTTTTAAGATCAGATTTGCCAGGAAAGCATTTTCACCTTTACTGTTCGCAAAGTCCTGGCCTTCGTAGTCGATGATGACATAGTCAGTGAAGGACTCGAAGTTTTTATCCTTCATCTCTTCCAATGTCTTCTTAACAGTTTCTTTACCTATTAAGGTATCCGTTACCGCATCTACATCGATAAACTGCACGTTGAGGTCGGCATAAAGTTGAGAAATCGTCGCCGAACCGTTCAGCAGGCTGATCTCCGCCAGAGCGTTCATGGAAAGTTGGTCCTTCGTGCCCGTAATGCGGTTGTCGCCCCCGTCCATATAGCTGTTGCCGATTTTTCCCGTGAGGTGAACCCGGTCGAACTCCTTGCCGGATTTACTCCCGGCATCGTCGTCGCCCTTGACCGTCACATCCACGCCCCTGAAGCTGGAGAAAGCTGTGGTAGTGTCGAGCTTAACGAGATCGTCTCCCGCGCCGCCGTTGATATCGATGGTTGTTGGAAGCAGAATGCGCTGATCGCGGAGCACCGCCGCCTTGGACATCCCGCTTGCCGCTTCATACACCGCGTTGAGAACTCCCTGAAGCAGGATAGTTTCCATGCTCAGCTCAGAGCCTCCCTCGATGATGATGGTATCCGCTCCCGACCCAGTGTTGACCGTCACCTTGCTGGCGGACAGGTCTACATCGATTCTGGCGATGTCGGTTATGCCCCCGGAACCTTCGCCGCTTCCTTCGGCAAGGCCGGTGCTGTTGATAAGCTTGATGGTAACTCGGTCGTCTCCGCTTCCGGCGTCTACTGCTACCTCAAGGCGAATATCTTCATACTCGGCTTCGCCTTCCCCGCCGGTGATCAGGTTCTTCAGCTCGTTCACGCCGTCCCGGATACCGTTGCGGACAAGGGTTTTTCCTTCCTCTGTCAGGTTGTCGCCGTCAAAGGAAGAATTGCCGCTTCCATCGCTCCCCGCCAGATTGTAGCTGAAGGTGGGGCTCTGGGTGACGGAGACATTGAGTTTGTCATCCCCGCCTCCCGAATCTATCTTAACCTTCTTGCGGACATTGACAAGATCGATATCCGCCTCGTCTCCCGCCGTGGTTCCGTAATATTCAAATGTATCCGCGTCTTTGACCTTTACCTTATCTCCCATAGAGAGGTAGATTCCTGCCAGCAGGAGATTCACATCCTCGAAGGTCAGCCCGCCTTCCACCCGGACGCCTCCGGCGGAGTTGGCATGAACCTTGGGATTGCCGTCGTCGTCCTTGTCGATGCTGCCGTCTTCATTTTTGGTATAAGCGTCAGCGGCTATGATGTTGAGAACCAGCTTGCCGGACGCCTCGCCTTCTTCGCCCTCCCCGCCGGTCCCGGCGCTCACATTTCCAATCACCGTGATTCCTCCGGCGTATACGCCGTTGTTGACCACGATAGTGACGCTGTCCTTGGCCTGCTGGATGGCCGCGTCGATAGCCAACTGAATCGCATTGGAGCCTGTGGTATTTTTATATACAGTCCCCTCGGCTCCCTCGATATAGGCGGAGCCTTCCGGGATTTCGTATTCCTGATGAGTTTGAGTCCCTGGGGCAGGATCTGTGGTCGGGGCTGCCATGGGCGCTGCCGTCGGAGCCAAAAGCGCATCCCCCGTATCTTTGCCGGAGGCAGAGGCATCGGAAAGATCTTCCTCCGCGTCATTGGAGGAGGTAACGGAGTCACTGTCCAGGCCATCGGAAGAAGTATCGGGCAAGTCGCTGCCTGTGTCTCCGGCGGGTCCGCCGGACGCATCAACGATAGTTGTTCCCGTATCTCCTCCTTCTCCGACTTCCTCGGCTAACACCGTTAAAGGAAAGGCGAATATCAATGCCAACATGAGGGTTAGTACTGCGACAAATACTTTTCCATTCCGGATTGTTCCCTTGTTTTCCTTGTTCATTCTACTTTCAACCTTTCCTGTCTTATCAAGATTTTAATCGTGATTTTCAGCCACATTCTCTCATTCATTTCCATCATCGCCGGTCGGTTCTCTGAACACATCAGGGCTTCCCGCAGAAAGTGCGTCCGAAGCCTCCGGTGTCATCTCCGCCAGCTTCTGCTCCGCAAGGCGGGCCGCTTCCTCGGCGGCTAAGGCCTCAGCGGCTTCCAATTCGCTGAGAAAAGCCAGAGCCTCTCGTTTGACTCCGCTATCCGCATCCTTGCCGGTATAATTTGCAGCGGCGGTGAGGTCGGCAATTGCCCCTTCGTAATCGTATCCTTCCGTCATCAACATGGATACTCCCCGGGAATAATAACTCAATTGCCGCAGGCTCCCCCTGTCGATAGCGGAGCTAAAGTCTTGTACAGCACCGGTGTAGTTTCCCCGAGCCATGCGGCATACACCTCTGTAATAATAGATTCCTTCAAAGCTGTCGTCCTTCTGAACCGCACCGGTGAGAGCCGATTCAGCGTTTTTATAATCTGCGGCCTGAAGGCAGGCCAACCCGTAAAGATATTCCGTCTCGGCTGTCGTCCCGCCGGAATCGCTGTTGTCAAGAATCGTCTGATACTGCCCGGTTGCCGCCTCATAGTCTCCGGCGGTAAACATGGCTTGGGCCAACAGTGCCCGGATTTCGTTATCCTCGGGATTGAGCTCCAAATAGCTCAGTAGACTGGTCGCCAGGGGTTCCATCTGTTCCTGTTGGGCGTAAATCTGCGCCTTGATGAGGTATGCGTCGGACAGGTCGGGATTCAGCTGAGTCACCTTGTCAAGTGATACCAGAGCTTCCTCTTCCTGACCCAGGAGAATCTGCAGACATCCCTGTTTCAACAGAAGGTCCAAATAGAGTGCCTCATCGCCACCCCCGTAAAAATTCAAACAATACTTTATGCTCTCCAGAGCGTCGGAATAGTTTTCGGCGGCAATCTGGGTTCCCGCCAAACGGTAATAATCCTCTAAGGCCCTTTGTCCTACCAAGCCCCTCGCCAAATCGGAAAGTCGTCCAAACCGGTCCTTCTGCAGGTACTCGGTGTGGTCCACAAGATAATTCAGCGCCGCCTGTGTGTCGTCGCCGCGCTCAATCTTTACAGTGGTCGCCATATTGGCCGTAAGGGAAAAAATCATTGCAATCGCTGTAATGATGGCAATTGTTCGCGTGGCCGGACGGTGGTAAAATCTCTTCTTTTGTATTGATGCCATATTTTCTTTTCGCCTTATGCTTTTTCGAGCCCTCAGTGAAAACTATAAGTCAGGATGCTTCAACTTATCAACGAGATAGGAGGGAAGTGCCTTCGCAACATCCTTCAAGTAGAGGTCACGCTCTTTCGGATCCCGAAGCTGGTTTAACATATCGAGTATTTCAACGGTCCCCAGCTGCAGGTATACCTTTTCACCCCAGGAAACGCAGTTGCCGTCGGTACGAACGGAATTAAACAAATCCGGCTGCATCAGTTCCTGAAAGCGAGCCGACTTGAAACGCAGCTTCATATCCAACTCTACTACATTTCCGCTACCCAATCCTATGCGCACCCAGTAATCGGGCAAGGATGTGACTCTCTCAATCCACACCATGGCGCAACTCCTTCTCGTTCCGGAATTTGTTACACTTTCATTTTTTTATTATAAATCATCAACTGTCAATATGTTAGGGCAAAAAATACCCTATTTTAAAAAATCTTTTTAGTCAGTTCTGCTCTGGAATGAATATCCAACTTTTCATAAACTCTTGCCAGGGTGTTATTCACTGTACTTCGGCTGATGTATAGCCGCTGGGCTATTTCTTTCGCGCTCAAGCGCTCCTTGGCCAACAGGGCCACCTGCCGCTCCCGGTCCGTGAGTAGCGAGTCCCCGAGGAAAAAGGCTTTCCTGCCCTGTTGAAATTGCCGGGTCAACCGGGAAAGCATATCCTGATCTTCTTTTCCTATCTTTACCCTCTTCAACAGGTCTTCCAACTCCGCACCGTTTTCCGCAAAGGGCATATAAACTTTGTCAGGAAGGGCTATTTGCAGTGCTTGCTCAAGCAGCTTTTCCGCCTGACCGGTCCGACCCGTCTCCTCGCTGGCTAGGGCCATATAAATAAGAATGTAGACTTGCGGAAGCATATTAGGGAAGATCGAAGCCACATTCATAAATGCCTCCCCGACTCCCAGTATCTGACGAAATGCTTTCCTTTCCAACAGAGCGCGGCCATGGATTATATGGGCGAAAGGTACTGTCATAATGGCGAATCTCTTTCCACAATCCCCCGATATCAGCCAGGAGGAGAGCCACTCCTCCTTTCCGATCAGCAATCCTAAGAAACCTTTAGCCAGGTCCAGTGTAAATCGACAAAGATCCTCCGTATGCTGCCGACTCTGCTCCTCCATACGGGCGACGGTGTGCAGAAAGGGCTCCTCCTCTCCACGCAGGAGAGCAATGCGGGCCAAGAGGAACAGAGCGCACTGGCATATGCTGCTCTGATGGCTGTCCTCGGCTATGGATAAGGTCTTATGGCAGAGGATCTCGGCATTCTCCAACTCTCCGGACAAAAACAATGCTTCGGCCCTCATCATATGCTCCGCCCCGTTTCCGTGTCCGCTGGTGAGCCGGTAGTAAACAGGCATGCATCTGTCCATATCATCCAGTTCCTCCGCCAGCTTGCCACTCTCCCGCCAGAACATGTGGAGTACGGAAGGCGATCCGAAGGTCCACGTGCTTCTGATATTAATCAGCTTGGCAGGTCCCCTCAAAAGCTCCAATGAGCGACGGTGTCGCCTACTCATGGCGTCGATCTGATTGTATTCTAAAAATGACAAGAGCAGCTCCATCTCGCCGTGAAGGGCATCTTTCTCCTTTACGGCAATAGTGCTGTCCTCAATAATCTGTTCAATCTCACTCGCCCTATGGATCAACTCCTCGTTCATCCCCAGGAAAAAGAGGGTGAGAGCGATGGAAATCATAGCTCTGGGATAACGCACCTTAACTTCACGAGGTGTATTTTGCAGCAATCCCAAGATTATATGCCGGGTGTTGTCATCCACAATATCCGCCAGTTCATAGCTGGTGGTAGCCATGGCAAAAATCCGTTCGAATTCGCCCGCTTCATAGTAGAATTGCAGGGCTTGAGCCCTCTCTCCGTGTTCTTCCGCCCAACAACCCGCTCTAACCCAGATCCGGCGCTTTTCATCCGGAGGGAGCTCCTTAAATCGCTGATGTAGAAATTCAGAGAAAATGATGTGAATATGAAAAGTATTTGTCTGCTCATCAAAATGCAGAAATCCGTTGCCAAGCAACACGTCTTCGGCCTCATTCCGGCTGCAGTCGGTGAGATACAAGGCCTGCTCCATGGTAAATCCGGATAATACAGACAAGGCTAGATAACATTTTTGCGCTTTGCCGTCAATGTGTTGCCACAGACTTCGCTCAATCAACACTCCCATATCGCCGCTGGAAAAATTCCCCGTTTGTAGAAAAGCCAGCATCTGCAGATAAATGGCAAAGGCCCATCCATCCGTGCTCTCCCAGACGGATTTGATCTGTTCCGCATTCAGTCCAACGCCCACCTGCTTGAAATATGCGGCGGTATCGGCAGGGGTAAAGGCAAAGTCATTCGGCATCAGATGGTAGATCATACGACTGCCGCCGGCAACCGTATGTAGCTGCCCCGTCACCTGGGTCGTTACCACCATGATATGCAGATGTTCTCCGCCGTGCCCGGCGAGAACCTCCAGCAAACACACCGCATCCGAGAAACTCGCCTGGTTGACATTGTCCAAAATAATGTAAGTCTCCGCAGGACAGGATATCCTGCTCAAGATGTTTTCCACTTGCCTCAGACTATCCCTGGATAGCCCGCCCAACCCTTTAAGAGCTTCTCCACAGTGGCGATCAACCTGCATAATCACTTCCGAAAAGGCATTCCATGATGCTTGCTCAGATTCCCCAAAGAAAGTCAGCCAGTGCACTGGCACGGAGGAAAACCGCTTATTATCAAAGAAATATTTAAGCGCAGTGGTCTTTCCATATCCAGACGGCGCTTCTACCAGCGTCACGGGGAAATCTTCAATCCACTTTAGCTTTTCCTGCAGACGTTTCGGCAAATAAACCGTCCTGATCCGATATCGTTTGCCTCCCATTTTTATATCACCTCAGCTTACAGTCGTCACGACGCGCTAACAGTCAATTCTAGATTATAACATTTACAAAATGTGCAGCATTTTTGCTATACTACCACCTGCGTTTTCGCTGCCTGTTTACCAGATTCCTCCCGGGGGCTGGTGATAAAATCCGTAAAGTTCCAGGATAACACTGTATAATATTATAACATTTTACTTTATAGTTACCAAGTAATTATCTACCTTTACCCTATATATCTGTGCTCAAAAATGGTTACTATTTTGCTTGACCCATTTGTGCTCGGAAATGGTTACTGTTTATGGTATCCTGTTTGTTCATTTGAGTGAGGCAAGAAGACAACCAATTTCAGATTTTGGATTTGGCAATTCCAGATTCCATAGGCTAAATCAAGAGACATCAAGAGGGCCCACAGGAATTTCGGCGTGCAGGTTGGTGCGAACTGTAACGACTAATGGTGAAAATGTGCTATTTTCTGACGGTGCAAATGGACGATACAATCGAGGCATGTTACAGTTTATGCAATTACAGGGAACACCCAACATCCTTACGAATAGCTCTATGAGCTTTTATAGAGGCAGGCTGAAATACGGAGGAATAAAATATTAGATATAAACACAAGTGCAGGCTCTGCTCTGTTAAGGTGTTTAAGGCAGCAGGAAAGCTTTGATTATTCGCCGGACCTTATGGGCGTCGAGTGGCTTTCTTCTAGTCTCAAAAGTAGTAATTAAGTTATCCCCTTGTAAAATGCCCGCATTTTGGTATGTGTCTAGCTTACTAGTTACCGATTTTCCATAATCTTCGTCGTCCATCATTCCGAAATGCTCCCAATATATAATCTGGTTGTCGTCAGGATTCAGTATTGTAAAGTCGGGATAAAAGAATTGGTCCGGCATCTCAAGGCGTTGCTCATACCGATAAGGAATATTGTTGAATTCTAGCTGACTAGCAATCATAGCCTCGGACTTCGACCGGAGCAGAACTCCATTCTGCGATTTGTGCTTGAGGCCATCCGGCCACATTGTGCTTTTTTCATAGGGCTCGTTTGCCCAGGCAGCCGGGCTGTTTTGTTCAATTATATCTAAAGGATTGCTACATTCAATTCCCTCATAAGCTTTCGGCATCCTCTGTCTCACCTCTTCTGGGTCGTAGACAACATACCCGCTGTGTGTAGGTTGTAGCTTCTCAATGTTGTTCTTTAGGGTATCAATGCTCATTTCGATGAACTTTCTGCGGGCTAATTGTAATATTAGCTTTTCTTGTGCTTTACCAAGGTACGTTTCCGTGGCGGGTTTTGTATCATCTTCTGCGGGCATATACCGATAGTATCGTCTCTTCCCTCTTGTAGTTCTTATGAAAAGAGTGCCACTTGGTAGGTGATCAATCTCATTGGTGTACTTTTCAATAAACTGTCTTAGTTGTGCACAGTCATCAGAAACCGTTGACAACAATTTGTTTCTAATCATAATCTTTAGCCTCTTATATGCTACTCATAATCTTACTTCTCTTATCTCAGTTGTAACCTGATTATATTATAATATGTAATATATTTACTGTAAAGTATTATTTACCTATATTGTATATGGGAGGTGCCGGTTGTTACTATGTAAAATGGTTCCCCGTTGACGTTATGGGCGAAGGTCAACGGGGTTCCGCTGGATTTGGGATTCCCCGTTGACGTTATGGGCGAAGGTCAACGGGGTTCCGCTGGATTTGGGATTCCCCGTTGACGTTATGGGCAAAGGTCAACGGGGTTCCTCTG
>CAYLVS010000071.1:0-8031 GCA_964387185.1 uncultured Oscillospiraceae bacterium
CCAGATGGCTTACCGCGTTGCTTACTAAGAAGAAAGGTAGGGACTCATGTTTTCATTAAAAGAAAAAGTCGCAGTTGTCACAGGAGGAGGCTCCGGGTTGGGACTGGCTACTGTAAAGAGATTTGTGGGAGCGGGTGCCTATGTCGTTATGGCCGATATGAGGGATTGCAGTGAACTAGCGGAGGAGGTGGGCTGCGCCTTTGTCCAAACAGATGTGACGAAAGAGGAGCAGGTAGAGAGCTTAATGAAAACAGCAGCAGAGCTTTTTGGCCCTCTTGATATCGTGATTAATAATGCGGGGATCATTTCACCGGAGCAGCTCATAGATGATGCGGTGATTGAGGATTATGAAAAGCTCTTTCGCGTCAACGCTCTAGGTGTACTCCTGGGAATCAAATACGGTGCCAGATACATGAAGGACGGCGGTTCTATCGTAAATACCGCATCCAATTCCGCCAACGGAGATTTTTCCGGATACGGAGCCTATATTGCATCCAAGTGTGCGGTGGTAGGAATCACAAAGGCAGCAGCCATCGAATACGCCTCCCGTAAAATCCGAGTGAACTGCATCTGCCCAAACACCATTGACACCCCAATGGCCTATGCGGAAGGTTGCGAGACAGAGCTTCAGGCGGTAGGAATCCTTACACCTCTGGGACGCATGTGCAAGGCAGAGGAAGCGGCAGCATTGTTTCATTTCCTGGCTTCCGACGATTGCAGGTATATCACCGGAGAGGACATCTACATCGACGGAGGTATGAAAGCAGGTCACGGTGATAACAAGATCCAGTTTATCATGGATGCGATATCAGCGGCGGATGCTTTCATAAAATAAAATAATAAAATGTATACGATTTATAGGTTGTAGGCCTAATTGCGCTATAATTTAGTAAGTTTAGGCCTATTTCCTGCTGTAAAAATGGGATTCTGGGCCTTGATAGTCAACATTTAGGCCCAAATTCACTACATATAGATATGATATGAGCCTATTATTTTTGATTTTATAGGCTTAATCACATTATAATCTAGCTCGTTTAAGCCTATTTCATACTGTTAAAGCAAGATTTTGAGCTTCAAAATCCAATAAATAGGCCTAAAACAACGACAATAGATGTGATTTAAGCCTATAAGGATTTAATATGAGCCTCCATGCGACAGAGTTTTTTGAATATTTGAACGGAAGAGTATCCTTTTACATAATCTGTGCATTGACCATAACTAAAGGCAGAGTGAGCCATAACAAGTATTCAAAAAAGAATTGTGCTCCGGTAAATATTGCTTGCATCAATAACGCATACTATGCTATTATTTAGTTAGAAATTAGAAAAAACTGGTTGATGAATACGGGAGAGTGTGCGACAGCATCGCCGAAGGTGTAAGTGTGAGGACAAGCCGTTCCTTGCGTGATGATCTCAGGTAAAAAGGACCGTATTCTGACAGAACTCTGGAAAGCATAGTACTATGCACCGAAGGGGCAATTTGGGGTTACCCGGAGAAACTCTCAGGTTATGAACAGAGCAAAAGGCGTAGTGCTTTTTGCTCTGTATTTTATTTTACGCACCTATCCACATTTGCGAAGCAAATGTCAGGAAGGTGCTATGCCAGGACTCCCCGGCTTTAGCCGGCTGGAGTCTACGGCTCAGCAGAACGGCAGAGAAACCGAAAGGAGAGATACTTGGTTTTAATAACGAACAATCCAAAGTTTCAAAAAGATCCGGATCTTCGGTGCGATAAGGAGTTCATCGCAGGCTCCTACAGAGATGTGCTCATAGCTGTACGGGACAGGATCCATCAAGGACACAGGCTGTTGAGCCATCCCTTGTCGGGAAGCGTAAAACCAAACGAGACTCCATATAAATCTGTACTAATCAGTAAGATGAGCGGCGGCTTGGATGTGAACTCCCTGCAAATTATAGAAGACAGTATATACACCTGCGACAAATTCATGCAAAACTCTATCGAATATGGGTACAATAATCAAGATGCTTTACTGGCAGATTTCAGTGAGATCGATCACGGGCTCATTGTGGCAGCAATGGCAAGTGCATCAAGTAAATAGGAGGCGAAGTGTTATGAGATTAGAACTGGGTAATATCTTCATTAACGATATTCAATTTGATGGCCGCTCCCGTGTGGAGAACGGCGTCATCTTTATTGATGAAGAAGAACTCAAAGCGCATCTCTTGGAGGATGAAAATATCAAATCTGTTTCTTTTGATATTGCAAAACCCGGTGAAAGCGTCCGAATTATGCCCGTAAAAGACGTGATCGAGCCCCGGGTCAAGGTGGAAGGACAAGGCGGTATTTTCCCCGGGGTCCTTTCCAAAGTAGATGCGGTGGGAAGCGGCAGAACCAACGTACTAAAAGGAGCTGCAGTGGTGACTACGGGTAAAATTGTAGGTTTTCAGGAAGGGATTGTCGATATGTCCGGACCCGGTGCGGACTATACGCCTTTTTCCAAGCTGAACAATCTGGTAGTAATCTGTGAACCTGTCGATGGATTGAAACAGCACGCACATGAAAAGGCACTGCGGTTTGCCGGACTGAAAACGGCTGCCTATCTGGGACAGTTGGCAAAGGATTTAGAAGCCGATGAAGTAGAGAGCTTTGAGACCCCTTCGCTGGTTGAAGGAATCCGGCAGTACCCGGATCTGCCCCGGGTTGCTTATGTGCAGATGCTTCAAACCCAGGGCTTGCTTCACGATACCTATGTGTACGGCGTTGATATGAAGCAATCCCTTACAACAATGCTCTACCCCACGGAGCTGATGGATGGAGCCATCATCAGCGGCAACTGCGTTTCCGCCTGTGACAAAAATACAACCTATCATCATCTGAACAATCCGGTGGTGCGGGATCTCTATGCCAAACATGGTAAGGAACTCAACTTCGTGGGTATGATCATTACGAATGAAAATGTATATTTGGCCGATAAGGAGCGATCCTCCGATTGGTCGGCAAAATTGGCAGAATTTCTCGGGGTAGAAGGTGTTATCATTTCCCAGGAAGGGTTTGGAAACCCGGACACGGATCTGATCATGAACTGTAAGAAAATCGAAGCCAAGGGAATCAAGACCGTCATTATTACCGATGAATACGCAGGCAGGGATGGTGCGTCACAATCCTTGGCGGATGCGGATGCCAGTGCCGATGCTGTGGTGACGGGAGGCAATGCAAACATGGTCGTCAACCTGCCTCCTATGGAAAAGGTCATCGGTCATGTAAAATTAGCGGACACGATAGCGGGGGGGTTTGATGGAAGCTTGCAGCCTGATGGCTCTATCGTCGTTGAACTGCAGGCTATAACAGGTGCAACCAATGAGCTTGGATTCAACAGGCTCTCAGCCAGATAGGAGGTAAGGAAATGGCGAAATTCAGAGTAGTTCATTATATCAACCAGTTCTTTGCCCAGATTGGCGGTGAAGAGAAAGCAGATCACAGGCCGGAGGCTAGGGAAGGTTTCGTCGGACCGGGTATGGCCTTCAAAGCCGCTTTCGGGGATAAGGCTGAAATCGTTGGGACGGTGGTCTGCGGGGACTCCTACTTCAACGAGAACCTTGAAACGGCAACAAAAGAAGTTTTGGATATGATCAGCAGCTTCAAACCGGATCTGGTCATTGCAGGACCTGCTTTCAATGCGGGGAGATACGGAATGGCCTGCGGAACAGTGGCAGCCGCAGTGGAGAAGGAACTGGGAATCCCGGCTATAACGGGTATGTACAAAGAGAATCCCGGTGTAGACAGCTTTAGGAAAGAGATCTTTATTATTGAAACGAAAAATTCTGCCGCGGGCATGAGGGATGCAGTAAAAGTTATGGCTCCTTTTGCTCTGAAACTGGCAACGGGTGAGGAAATCGGCTCTTCCGCCGAAGAAGGCTATATCCCAAATGGAATCCGAGTTAACTTCTTCGAAGAGAAGAGAGGCTCTGAGCGGGCCGTGGATATGCTACTGGCTAAGTTGGCGGGGCAACCCTTTACCACAGAGTTCCCTATGCCAGATTTCGATCGGGTGGAGCCGAATCCTGCTGTTTCAGACATTTCAAAAGCCACGATTGCACTGGTGACCTCGGGAGGCATCGTTCCAAAGGGGAATCCGGATCGTATCGAGTCCTCCAGCGCATCCAAGTACGGTAAATACGATATTGACGGTGTTTTCGACCTGACAGAAAGCACATATGAAACAGCTCATGGCGGCTATGACCCAGTCTATGCAAATCTGGATGCGGACAGAGTCCTGCCTGTGGATATCCTGAGAGAATATGAAAAAGCTGGAAAGATCGGAAAGCTGCACAGGTACTTTTACTCAACGGTACCGCTGTAGCCAATGCAAAAGCCTATGCTGCCGCTATTGGAAAGGAGCTGGTTGCCGACGGTGTGGATGCGGTCATTCTGACCTCTACCTGAGGAACCTGTACGCGTTGCGGTGCAACGATGGTTAAAGAAATTGAAAGAGCGGGTCTTCCTGTGGTTCACATGTGTACCGTTGTTCCCATTTCCCTTACGGTAGGAGCAAATCGGATTGTACCTACAGTTGCTATCCCTTATCCCCTTGGAAATCCGGCGCTGTCGATGGAAGAAGAAAAGGAAATCCGGAGAAAACTATTGGATAAGGCTTTGAAGGCTTTTTCCGTTGAGGTAGATGAACAAACGGTATTCGAATAAAAACCAACCACATAGGAGGGACTTATGAGCAAGATTTATGATGTCATTATCATCGGAGCGGGACCTGCGGGCCTGTCAGCGGGACTTTATGCAGGGCGTTCTCGCCTGAGCACTTTAATTATTGAGAAAGCCCGGGAAGGCGGCCAGATTGTCAACACATCAGAGATCGCCAACTATCCCGGCTCATTGGAAGAAGAGTCCGGCCCTGCCCTCATTGAGCGCATGAAGAACCAGGCAAAGCGGTTTGGCGCAGAGACGGTCTATGACACCGTTTCGGAAGTGGAGTTTGAAGGTGATGTGAAAACCATTAAGTGCCTGGCCAATACGTATCAGTCCAAGACCGTTATTCTGGCCAACGGCGCCTACCCCACGCCCATAGGCTGTCCGGGTGAAAGGGAGTTCACCGGCAGAGGCGTATCTTATTGCGCCACCTGTGACGGCGCCTTCTTTGAAGATTTAGAGGTGTACGTGGTAGGCGGTGGCGACTCAGCAGTTGAGGAGGCTCTGTTCCTGACCAAGTTTGCTAGAAAGGTGACCGTGGTTCATAGAAGGGATGAGCTTCGAGCCTGTAAATCCATTCAGGAAAAGGCCTTCGCAAACCCCAAAATAGCTTTTCTTTGGGACAGTGTAATAAAGGAACTGAAAGGTGAAGAGCTTCTGGACACTATGATTGTGGAGAACGTAAAGACCGGCGAGCAGGCCGAAGTAAAGGCGGATCCTGAAGATGGAATGTTTGGAGTCTTCGTGTTCATAGGCTACAGGCCCCAAACTGCCCTATACGAAGGTAAGGTAAATATGGAGAACCATTACATCGTGACGGATGAAAACATGAATACCAGCATCCCCGGCGTGTTTGCTGCAGGAGACATTCGTTTCAAATCCCTTCGCCAGGTGGTAACTGCCGCCTCTGATGGGGCTATAGCAGCCACCCAAGTAGAGAAGTATATAGAGGCTCAGGCGTGCGCTGTAGTCTAGGTATTGTGTCTTAAGAGAAGGAGGAATTGATGATGTTAGTTGTGGATAAAGAAACATTTGGAACGGAAGTGTTGGAAGCGGAAGGCTATGTGTTAGTAGACTTTTTTGGAGACGGTTGCGCACCTTGTGCGGCGCTAATGCCGGCAGTGGAAGCCTTCGGTGAAAAATATGGGGATAAGATCAAGTTTACAAAATTGAATACAACCAAGGCAAGACGTCTGGCTATCAGCCAGAAGGTACTAGGGCTTCCCGTAATCGCGATCTACAAAGGCGGGGAGAAGGTCGACGAACTGGTAAAAGACGATGCCACAGAAGCCAATATTGAGGCAATGATTCAAAAATATATATAAGCAAGGAGGATTAGAATGGCAATATTGAAAGACAAAAAGGTCATAATCATCGGTGACAGGGACGGGATTCCCGGACCGGCTATCGCTGATTGTGTGGCCACAGCAGGCGGAGACGTGGTGTTTTCCTCAACGGAATGCTTTGTCTGAACCGCCGCGGGTGCAATGGACCTGGAAAATCAGAAGAGGGTAAAAGAGTATGCTGAGCAGTACGGTCCGGAGAACATAGTCGTTCTTCTGGGTGCTGCAGAAGGAGAAGCCGCCGGATTGGCAGCGGAGACCGTTACAGCAGGAGATCCCACTTATGCAGGTCCTTTGGCCGGAGTCTCGTTGGGACTCAAGGTATATCACATTTGTGAACCGGAAATGAAGGAAGAAATTGACGAAGCCGTCTATGATGAGCAGATCAGCATGATGGAAATGGTGTTGGATGTTGACGACATCATAGGTGAGATGACAGCAATCCGAGAGCAATACACCAAATATTAAGAAGTAAGGGGCTGTAGCAATACAAAAATTACTATAGCCCCTTATGGCCTTAAGTGTGCAAAATTTCAAATAATGCACGAAAATATGCGCATATCCGTGTATGAATCGGTAAATCTTGCATAAACCCATCTTTTCATGCAAATCTAGTGGCAAAAAGAACACATTACTTGAAATTTTGCACATATGGGGGTGCAGACACAGTAGCAATTTTTTGTTTTGCTACAGCCCCTGCTCATCGGGGCAAACTGGACCCCTAATAGATGAATCCACAAGATAGATCTCAGCTGGTTTTAGATAAAGATAAGGAGCCAATATGAGCAGAAATGCAATAATAAAAGGGACGGGTTATGTGTTGATCCATGGGCCGGATTTTGTAATCCACAATGGAACGACGCAGACCACGGAGCGCATCGTCAACCCAAGTTCCGAATACTTGACGGCGCTGCCGGGGCATATTCGCAGCTATGAGCAAGCTGTCAGTTACCCGCCCAACCAGGTATATATCGGAAACATGACACCCGATGATCTTAACGACTATGAATTTCCCTGGTATGACAAGGAAGTGCCGGAAATAAACCGATACGGGAAGCTGGGCGAGATCATGCCTCAGGATGAATTTTTAGGCTTGGTTCAGATTTGCGATGTTTTTGATCTGGTTTTTCTGGAGAAGGGGTTTGTTGCTTCTATTAAGGGAAAGCTTGCCCAACATGCGCTTTTTGATGAAAGCTTAATAAACCGCCTTAAGGAAGGTGTAGAACATAGCGAGATCGCAAGGTTTGTTGAAGAAGAGCATGCGGAACCCCTCTACCATGAAGGGAAGCTCGTTGGCTACGTTAAGCGTGGTCATGATATAGATGTGTCCCTTACGGCACACGTTCTCTTGGAGAACCTGGTCTACAAGGCCTCCGGTGTACTTTCTCTCTTGCATCTTGTGAAGAGCAGTGGTGTTTCCAAAGAGGACATCGATTACGTCATCGACTGTAGCGAAGAGGCATGCGGAGACATGAATCAGAGAGGTGGAGGCAACTTCGCAAAGGCGCAAGCAGAGATTGCGGGACTCATCAATGCCACCGGTTCCGATACCCGGGGATTCTGTGCTGCCCCGACTCACGCCCTTATTGAAGCAGCGGCGCTGGTAAAGTCCGGCACATTTAAGAACGTAGTGATCTTCGCGGGAGGTACCACCGCCAAGCTGGGAATGAACGGAAAGGATCATGTAAAAAAAGGTTTGCCAATCCTTGAGGACGTCATGGGTGGTTTTGGTGCCCTGATCAGCGAGAACGACGGAGTTAGCCCGGAGGTGAACTTAGATATTGTCGGTAGCCACAAAGTAGGGACCGGTTCATCGCCTCAGGCCGTCATCTCCTCTTTGGTAACAGAGCCTTTGGGAAGAGCGGGACTTACCATCCTTGATATCGGAAAGTATGCCGCAGAGATGCAAAACCCCGATGTGACCAAACCTGCAGGAGCAGGAGATGTACCGGAAGCCAACTACAAGATGATCGCGGCCCTCGGCGTGAAACAAGGAACCCTTGAACGAACTGCCATAGCCGACTTC